>JANNDF010000832.1:0-8155 GCA_031387445.1 Planctomycetia bacterium | reverse complement strand
AAGCCCACGCCACATCGCCGGTCCGGGTGGCACAGGAATTCCTGCGTGTGTGCGAGACCCCCCCACTGGCAGGATTGCCTGTGCCACCGGCTCGGTCATTGAATTTCGCAATAATCGATCACCCGCGACACCTCGGTGCGGATGTCCTTGCGGTGGACGACCCGATCGACGAACCCGTGCTTGAGCAGGAACTCGCTCGTCTGGAAACCGTCGGGTAGCTCGAGCTGGATGGTGTTCTTGATGGTGCGGGCGCCGGCAAACCCGACCATGGCTTTCGGCTCGGCCAGGGTCACGTCGCCCTGGAAGGCCCAACTGGCGGCCACCCCGCCCATCGTCGGGTGGGTGAGAATGCACACGTACAAGCCGCCCGCGGCGTGGTAGCGGGCGAGCGCCGCCGACACCTTGGCCATCTGCATGAGCGACAAGATCCCCTCTTGCATGCGGGCGCCGCCGCCCGATCCGGATACGAAGATCAGCGGCCGCTTCATCTCCGCCGCCCGCTCCGCCGCCCGGCTCAACTTCTCGCCCACCACCGCCCCCATGCTACCGGCCATGAACGCGAAATCGGTCACCCCGACCACCACCCCCCGCCCGCGGATGAACCCGGCCCCGCACACGGCCGCGTCGGGCATGCCCGTCTTCTTCTGCTCGTCGGCGATCCGCTTGGTGTAGGGGATGCGGTCGGTGAACCCGAGGGCGTCGGTCGGCCGCAGGTTCGCGTCCCATTCCTCGAAGCTGTTCTCGTCGAGCAGTTGCTGCAACCGGGCGCGGGCCGACAGTTTGTGGTGGTGGTCGCACTCCGGGCAGACGTTCAGCCGGTCTTCCAGGTCTTTGCCGAACACCGTCGCCTTGCACGCCTCGCACTGCACCCACACCTTTTCCGGGATGCCGCGGCGGGCGTGGCGGTCGGTCTGGGACATGACGGACATCGGGTTCCGGTTGCGGGAGTGTGGTGTGTTATATCCGGGTGTTTGGCCTGAAACCACTGGAACCGCCGGCGTCAACCGGCCGGGTGCGATTCACACCCGGCCGGCTGACGCCGGCGGTTCCAGACAGGACGCCATCACTTGTCGTCCACTTGGGCCAGGCTCTGGAACTTCTTCCCTTCCACATACGCCAGGAACGCCCCGCCGCCGGTGGACACGTGCGTCATCTTGGTGTCGAACCCGAACTGCTCCACCGCCTCGGCCGTCTCGCCCCCGCCCACCACCGTCACCCCTCCGCTGGTCGCCATCGCCTCGGCAATCCCTTTCGTCCCCCTGCTGAACGCCGCCTTCTCGAACCAGCCGACCGGCCCGTTCCAGATGACCGTGCCGGCCTGCTTGATCTTGTCGGCGTACAGCGTCAGCGTCTTCGGCCCGATGTCCACCCCCTCGAACCCGGCGGCGATGTTCCCCTCGAACACCTGGGTGGTGTTCAGGTCGTCGCTGTTGGCGGCGAGGCAGTCCACCGGCAGGGTGATCTTGGTGCCGACGAACTGGAGGAGCGGTTGGGCGGCGGCCAGTTCCTCGTCGGCCACCCTCGTGCTGCCCACGTCCACGCCCTTCGCTTTCAGAAACGTGTACGCCATCTTCCCGCCGATGAGCAGGTGATCGACCTTTTTCAGAAGCGCGTTGATGAACGCGATCTTGTCCGACACCTTTGCCCCGCCCATCACCGCCAGCACCGGCTGCTTCGGCGAACCCATCAGGCCGGTGATGACCTCCAACTCCTTCGCCACCAGCAACCCGACCGCTCGCGGCTTGCCCGCCGCCTTCATCGCGGCGGGGACGGCCACCATGCTGGCGTCCTTGTCGTTGTGGCAGGTGCCGAAGGCGTCGTTCACGTACACGTCACCGAGGGCGGCAATGGCGGCAGCGAACTCGGCGTCGTTCTTCTGCTCGCGGGGGTCGAACCGCACGTTCTCGAGCATCAGCACGTCACCCGCCTTCAACGACGCGGCAGCCGCAGTCACGTCCGCACCCACCACGGTGTTCCCGGCCTTCCGCACCGGGCGTTCCAGCAGGTCGGCCAGCCGTTCGGCCAACTTGTCCGTGGTCAGCAACTTGTCCTTCGCCGGGTCGCCACTCGGCCGGCCGAGGTGGCTCATGGCAATCACCGACGCACCGGCCTTCAACAGCGCGTTGATCGTCGGCACCGCCCCGCGGATGCGACGGTCGTTCTTGATCTCGCCCGACACCTTGTCGAGCGGGACATTGAAATCGACCCGGATGAGCACCTTCTTGCCGGTCAGGTCGCCCAGGTCGGCAATCGTCGTCTTGGCCACTTGAAACCCTCAACAGGAAGGACAGGGGTGACACGGAACAAGGCAGGGATGAAGAGGATCAGAACAATTCTTCATCTGTTCTGATCCTCTTCATCCCTGTTTTCATCCTTTTCATCCGTGTCCCGTTTGATTTGAACCTCAACCCTTGCTGACCATGAACTTGAGCAGGTCCACGCAGCGGTTGCTGTACCCCCACTCGTTGTCGTACCAGCTCACCAGCTTGAAGAAGTTGGCGTTCAGCTCGATGCCGCTGCCGGCGTCGAAGACGCTGCTCGCCGGGCTGTGAACAAAGTCGCTGCTCACCACGTCGTCTTCGGTGTACTCGAGCACGCCCTTCAGGTACGTCTCGCTCGCCCTCTTCATGGCGGCGCAGATGTCCTTGTAGCTGGTCGCCTTCTCCGTCTTCACCGTCAGGTCCACCACGCTCACGGTGGCGGTCGGCACCCGGAACGACATGCCCGTCAGCTTGCCCTTCACTTCGGGAATGGCCAGCCCGACCGCTCTCGCCGCCCCGGTGGTGCTGGGGATGATGTTCTGCGCCGCCGCCCGCCCGCCCTTCCAGTCCTTCTTCCCGCCGGGGCCGTCCACCGTCTTCTGGGTGGCGGTGTAGGCGTGGATGGTGGTCATCAGCCCCTCGGCAACGCCGAACCCTTCCTTCAGCAGCACGTGAACGACCGGGGCGAGGCAGTTGGTGGTGCAGCTCGCGTTGCTGATGATGTTGTGCTTGGCCGCGTCGTACTTCTCGTGGTTGACGCCCATGACAACGGTGATGTCTTCATCTTTGCCCGGAGCCGAGATGATGACCTTTTTGGCGCCGGCGGTAATGTGCCCCTTCGCCTTCGCCGCGTCCGTCCACAGGCCGGTGCTTTCGATCACGTATTCGACGCCGTGCGCCGCCCACGGCAGGTCTTTCGGCTCGGCCCGCAGGGCCAGGCACTTGATCACGTGCCCGTCCACCACCAGCAGGTCGTGTTCCGGCTCCACCGTCACCGTCTTGCCCTGCTTGGCGGTCTGCTCGGCCGACTCCTTCGCGGCCTTGGCGATCGCCTCGTCCGACGCCTTCGACTCGACCGACTGCTTGGCCCGCCCCTGAGTGGTATCGTACTTGAGCAGGTAGGCGAGGTTGTCGGCCGAGACGAGGTCGTTGACGGCCACCACGTCGAACTGCTTGTCCCCTTTGCCGAGCAGACCTTGATCGCACAGCGCCCGGAACACCAGCCGGCCGATCCGCCCGAACCCGTTGATCCCGATCTTCACAGCCATCGCGTTACCACTCCAGTAGGCCACGCCGGGAGAGCGGCGGAGCGGGGAAAGAGTACCTGATTAAATTACGCCGCCGACGCGGGAAAACCAGAGAGCACTGGTCATGTCATCGCCGCGAGCTTGCGAGCGCCGTCCGCACGCTCGCAAGCTCGCGGCGATGACAACACACGGGGCTGGGTGAGGGCTTCCTTCTGTTCGCCTCGCCCCTACTCCTAACCACACACCCTCACTCACGAGCCTCCCTCATGTCCAACGTCGTCCGTGTCGCCGTCACCGGGGCCGCCGGCCGGGTCGCCAACAGCCTGGTGTTACGGCTGGCGTCCGGCGAGGTGTTCGGCCCGAACACCAAAGTCATCCTTCACCTGCTCGAAGTGCCGGTGAGTGTCGCCCCGAAAGCCATGCCGACGCTCGAAGGCGTCGGGTACGAGTTGATCGACTGCGGGTTCCCCACCCTGCAAGATGTGATCGTGACGGACGACCCGAAGAAGGCGTTCAGCGGGATCAACTGGGCTCTGCTGGTCGGAGCCGCCCCCCGTGGACCGGGGATGCAACGGAAGGACTTGCTGCTGAACAACGGCAAGATCTTCGTCGGCCAGGGGAAGGCCATCGCCGAGAACGCCGCGAACGACGTGCGCATCCTGGTGGTCGGCAACCCGTGCAACACCAACTGCCTGGTGGCCTTCCGCAACGGCCAATCGGTGCCGGCCGACCGCTGGCACGCCATGACCCGCCTCGACCACAACCGGGCCGTCGCGGCGCTGGCACTGAAGGCCGGCGTGCCGTGCGAGACGGTCACGAACATGACCATCTGGGGCAACCACTCGAACACCCAGTTCCCCGACTTCACCAACGCCAAGATCGGCGGGAAGAAGGCCACCGATGTGATTTCGGATCGTGCGTGGCTCGAAGGCACGTTCGTGCCGGCCACCCAGGAGCGGGGCAAGTTCATCATCGACAAGACCAGCGTATCGTCGTCGTTCTCCGCGGCGAACGGGGCCCTCGACCATGTCAAGGCGTTCGTGACTGGCACCAAGCCGGGCGACTGGACGAGTGCGGCGGTGGTGAGCAACGGCGAGTACGGCGTGCCGAAAGGGCTGGTGTTCGGCTACCCGGTGACGACGAGCGGCGGCAACTGGAAGGTGGTGGAAGGGCTGACGCACGACGAGTTCGGCAAGGCCGCGTTCGCCAAGACGCTGAAGGAGCTGGAAGAAGAACGCGAAGCGGTGAAGGAACTGCTGCCGAGTTGAATGAGATGTTAACAGAGCGGCCACGGATGACACGGATACAGAGGATGTGAAGAATTCAAACTGTCCGATCTTCTTCATTCTACCTTTCATCCGTGTCATCCGTGGCCCGCCTGATTGATCCCTGCTCCCAGCCAGCGCCAGTGGAGGACGCCCGATGTCTGCCCGCGTCGAAATCCACTACTGCACCAAGTGCCGGTGGCTCCTGCGGGCCGCGTGGATGGCCCAGGAGCTGCTCACCACGTTCGATGGCGACATCGGCGAACTGGTGCTCAAGCCGGGCGACGGCGGAGTGTTTCAAGTGACCGCGAACGGCGTGCTGGTGTGGTGCCGCAAGACGCAGGGCCGCTTCCCGGAGATCACCGAGTTGAAGCAACTCGTCCGCGATCAGATCGCCCCGGACAAGAGCCTGGGCCACTCCGACCGCAAGAGTTCGGAGTGAAGTCCGCCCTGCTGATTCACGGCCTCGGCCGCACGCCGCTGTCCATGTTCCCGCTCGCCGGTGTTGTCCGCCGGGCGAGGTTGCGCACGCACTTCTTCGGCCACTCGTGCACCGTCGAGCCGTTTGACCAGATCGTCCGACGGTTGGCAGCCGTGCTACATCGCATCCGGCCGGCGTTCATCGTCGCGCACTCGCTCGGCGGCATCCTGAGTCGGTTCGCCCTTGAACAAGCCCCGCAACCCGATCTGCGCCACCTCGTGATGCTCGGCACGCCGAACCGCCCGCCAAGGCTGGCCGCGTACTTCTGGAAGTGGCTGCCGTTCCGGGTTTACGCCGGGCAGTCCGGCCGATTCCTCGCCACGCCCGCCGAGTACGCCCGCCTGCCAGTCCCGAGTCACCCCTGTACGGTTCTCGCCGGCACGGCCGGGCCGGTGGGTCAGCTCAGCCCGTTCGGGTACGAGCCGAACGACGGCGTGGTGTCGGTGAGCGAGGCCGAACTGACCGGTGCCGCTCTGCACCTCGTCCCGGCATGGCACACCTGGATGATGGCGCACCCGCAGGTTCACGCCCGCCTGACGGCTATATTGACCGAGTCACCGCCCACCGGAGCCACCGCATGAGCGCCAAGAACGTCCTCGGCACGCCGCTCAAAACTTGCTCGACCAAGCCGCTCACCGGGTTCTACCGCGACGGCTGCTGCAACACCGGCGCGGACGACCACGGCCTGCACCTGGTGTGCTGCCAGTTGACGACCGAGTTTCTCGTTCATCAGCGGAGCATCGGCAACGACCTGATCACGCCGGTGCCGTACTACCAGTTTCCGGGGCTGAAGGCGGGCGACCGCTGGTGCGTGTGCGTCACCCGGTGGAAGGAGTCGTTCGAGGCCGGGGCCGCCTGCCCGATCGTGCTGGACGCCACACACATTTCGACCTTGGAGTTTGTGGATCTGGAAGACCTGAAGAAGTACGCCGCGGACGCCGCCGGGGTGTGATGCGACCCGCGTCGGCAGGTGAATACCATACCCGCACGGCACCCCTGGTGTCGTGTTCGCCCTTACCGAGAGGTTCCCGACATGGACTTGAGTAACGTCAACGACCGCGGCAACGTGAGCGACGAGCGCGGCCGCGGTGGCAAACGTAACCTGGCGATCGGCGGGGGCATCGGCGGGGTGATCATCGTCATTCTGGGGGGCCTGGGACTCATCAGCCCGGAGGTGCAACGGTTCCTTCAAGCTCTGGTCGGCGGTCAGCAGCAGGTCGCCCAGCAAGGCGGCGGTGACGACAAGGGCGGTGGCCCGCCGCAGGACGGGGCGAAAGAGTTCTCCGAAAAGGTGCTCGGCTCGTCGAACGCGGTGTGGAAGGAGCAGTTCCGCAAGGAGTACGGCAAGAACTACGTCGAGCCGGAGATGAAGTTGTTCGAGGGGGACATCCGCACCGGTTGCGGGCTGGCGAACTCCGGCATCGGGCCGTTCTACTGCCCGGCCGACCAGAAGGTGTACCTTGACCCGTCCTTCTTCCAGCAACTTGAGAAGTCGCTCCACGGGTCGGCGAAAGACTTCTCGAAGGCGTATGTGATCACCCACGAGGTCGGGCATCACGTGCAGAACCTGCTCGGGTACAACGCGCGGCTGAAGCAGTTTGAGGGGCGGGAAGGCGAGAACGCCGGCATCCGGCTGGAGTTGCAAGCCGATTATCTGGCCGGCGTGTGGGCGTACCACGCCGACAAGAAGTACCGTGTGCTCCAACCCGGCGACGTGGAGGCGGCGTTCACGTCAGCAAAGGCCATCGGTGACGACACGTTACAGAAGCGCGGGCGGGGGACGGTCAACCCGGAGTCGTTCAACCACGGCAAATCCGAGCAACGGCTGGCGTTCTTCAAGGCCGGGTTAGAGAGCGGCGATGCCAGCAAGCGGGCGCTCGACCACTTCTTCGACGAGCGGACTCGGCCGCTCGATCTTAAGCCGATGCGGTGACGGGATAGGGTGGCCCGCCAAGTACGCACCGAGCGCGCGGTCCACCGGTTCGTCCGTTCGCAGCATGACGTAGTCCATCCCCAGTTCTTCCGCCACCCGCCGCAACTGTGAGCGGTGTTCCTCGAAGTTCCTCTGGTACTCCTCCCGCAACCGCCGGGCGTCCACCGTCAGTTCGTACCCCTTCTGTTCCAGGCTGCGGAACTTCGTCGGGTTCTTGAACGGGAAGTCGAGTTCGTCCGGCGACAGGATTTGGAACAGGATCACCTCGTGGTGCCCGTGCCGCAGGTGCCGCAGCGCCCGCGTGATGCCGGGGATGTCACCGAAGCAGTCACTCAACAGAATCACCAGCCCGCGCCGCTTCAGGTGCTGCCCGGCGATCTGGTCCCACACCACCCCGAGCGACGTCTCCCCGCCGACCGCCGTCTCCTCCAGCGTCCGCAACAGCGTGAGCAGGTGCTTGCCCGCCGCCTTCGGCGGGATGAACTGCCGCGGCTTCGTGTCGTGCGTCAGCAGCCCGACCGCGTCCAGTTGACCGAGCAGCAGGTACGCGAGGCTCGCCGCCACCTGTTGTGCGAACGCGAACTTGCTCAACTTCTGCTCGCCGCGGTAGCCCATGCTGCCGCTCGAATCGACCACCAGCACCGCCTTCAGGTTCGTCTCCTCCTCGTACTCCTTGATGAAGTAGCGGTCGGTCTTGCCGTAGGCCCGCCAGTCGATCCGCTTGATCTCGTCGCCGGGGTAATACTGCCGGTGTTCGGCGAACTCCATGCTGAAGCCCTTGAACGGGCTGCGGTGGATGCCCGACAGGAACCCTTCCACCACCGTGTGCGCGACCAGCGACAGCCCGCCGTAGCGGGCCAGTTCGGTCGGGTCGAACAGCTTGCGGCGTTTGGGCACGAGAGTTTCCAAGCGAGCGGCCCGCGTGAGCGGGCTGGTTCTGTGTTGACTTCTCCCACCAGCCCGCTCAC
>JANNDF010000827.1:0-5448 GCA_031387445.1 Planctomycetia bacterium | reverse complement strand
TCATCGCCGGGCCGTCGGCCGGGTACTGCGGGCGACCGGTCGGGTCGATCACGCTGGTCGTTTCCGGGTTCATGCCGACCGCGTGGTACAGGGTGGCGAACACCTCGCCGAACTGCACCGGGCGGTCCTTCGCGTTCCCGCCAGTGCGGTCGGTGGTGCCGATCGCCTGGCCCGTCTTCAGCCCGCCGCCGGCCAGAATCGCACAGCTCACTTGCGGCCAGTGGTCGCGACCGGCGTCCTTGTTGATCTGCGGGGTGCGGCCGAACTCGCCCCAGGCGATCACCGTCACGTCGTTCAGGATGTCCAGGCGTTCCAGGTCCCACACGAGGGCGGTGAGCGCCTGATCCAGCTTGCCGCCGTGGTCCCGCACCAGGTCGAAGTTTTTGCCGTGACTGTCCCACCGGCCGAACGACAGGCTCACGCAGCGGGCACCGGCTTGTACCAGGCGGCGGGCCATCAGCAGTTGGTCGTTGGCCGTCGGGGCGCCGTCGTACTGGAACTTGTACGGCTTGCCGTCGCCGTAGCGGTCCCGCACCTTCGGGTCTTCCTTGCTCAGGTCGAGTGCGTCCATCAGCTTGCTGCTGGTCAGCACGTCGAACGCCCGCTGGGTGTGGGCGTCGGCCGCCCGCAGTTGCCCGCCGGCGTCGGCCTCCCGCTTCAGGTCGTCGAACGCGGCGAGCAGCTTTTTGCGGTCGCTCATGCTCGTCTGGTTCGCCGCCGTCATCTTCATGTTGGCCATGTCCGGGCCGCTCGGCTTGAACGCCCCGAACGTGCTGCCCAGGAACCCCGTCTGGCCGGGGTCGCTCCACGGGGCGTGCTGCGTCTTCTCGGCCAGCCCGATGTACGGGGGAACCGACGGATCGACCGCCCCGGCCACCTTCGCCATGAACGAGCCGATGCTCGGCCGGCCGCCGAGCGGGGCGAGCGAGTTCTGCGGCCAGCCGGTGGTACACTGGAAGGCGTCGTGCCCGCCCTTCGCACCCACGATACTGCGGATGACGGCGAACTTGTCCATCATCGCCGCGATCTTCGGGAAGCACTCGCCGATCTGAATGCCGCTCACCTTCGTGTTGATCGGCTTGAACTCCCCGCGAACTTCGCTCGGCGCTTCCGTCTTGATATCCCACATGTCCTGGTGCGGCGGGCCGCCGCCGAGGAACACGTTGATGACCGCCTTGTGCTGGCTCGGGGTGGGGGCGCCTTCCTTCTTCGCCGCGGCTTCGGCCCGGAACACGTCGGCCAGGGTGAAGGCGGTGGCACCGAACGCGAAGGTGCCGATGCGGAGGGCCGAACGGCGGGTGATGCCGTCGCAGTAACGGGCCGGTTGGCCGAACAGGTTGAGCATTTCGTTCCCCGAAGGTGCTGGGGGTTTGGCGGGACCGACCGCAGGCCGGCTGTTCAGAGCATAGCGTAACATCGGCACAGGTGGCAATCAGAATTCGGGCCGAGTGAAACACTTACGGCCGCTTCAACTCGAACAGGTCGGACGTGTGGCACCAGAAGTCCCCACCCAGCCGGGCGACGGTGCGGAGTTTTCGCGGGTCGGGGCGGCCGTTGGCGTCGAGTACGGCATCGGAAACGTGGATCATCACCACCTCTCCGATGACGAGGTTGCCGGAAATGGGACCGTCGCCGATGGGCAGGACGTGCAGCACGCGGCACTCGAGCGCGGCGGGGGCGTCGGCGACCCGCGGCGGCTTCACCTTCACGCTCGGCGTCGTCTTGAGTCCGGCCAGTTCGATCTCGCTCAGGTCCGGGGGCAGTTCGCGGGAGGTGAGGTTCACCTTCTCGGCGAGGTCGGCCACCGACACGTTGACCACGAACTCGCCGGTCGCCTCCACGTTGTGCAGCGTGTCCTTCTTCGACCCGTCGCGCTTGTTGGTGGGCGAAATGACGACCACCGGCGGGTTCGCGCCGAACACGTTGAAGAAGCTGAACGGGGCGAGGTTGACCACGCCCGCCGGCGAAACGGTCGTCACCCACGCGATGGGGCGGGGCGTGACAACGCCGACGAGCAGGTGGTACGCATCGACGGCGTTGGCGGCGGACGGTTCGAGGTGCATGGGGGCTACCGGATGAGGAAGAGAGGATTCACCGCCGAGGGCACATGAGGGCACATGAGAGAGGCAGAAGACAGAGGACAGAAGTCCGAAATCAGAGGACAAATGCCGCCCGACTTCTGTTCTCTGATCTCGGACTTCTGCTTCCCTCTCGTGCCCTCATGTGCCCTCGGCGGTGAATCCTGTCTTTCTACCGTAGACCCACGCCGCTCAGGCTGCCGGTCTCGGCGTCGGCGGCCACTCGTTTGCGGACGGCAGCGGTCAGGCCGGCGGCGTCGAGGCCCATGTCGGCGAGCAGTTGGGGCCGCTCGCCGTGCTCGATGAACTTGTCCGGGTAGGCCAGCCGCAGCACGTTCCGTGTGTCGAGTCCGGCGGCGTTCGCCGCTTCCAGCACGGCCGAGCCGAACCCGCCTTCCTGCGTGCCCTCTTCCACCGTCACCACCAGCGGCAGGTTTTCAATCGCCCCGAGCACAGTCTCGGTGTCGAGCGGCTTGACGAACCGGGCGGAGATGACGCCGAAGTTCAGTCCGTCTTCGCGGAGGTTCTTGGCCGCCGCCACGCACGCGGCGGCGATCCCGCCGAACGCCACGAAGCAGCCGTCTTCGCCTTCCAGCAGCACCTCGGCTTTGCCGCGCTCAATCGCCTGCGGGGTGCTGGTCGGCCGCGGCAGGATTTCGGCGTTCGCCCGCGGGTAGCGGATGCTCACCGGCCCAGCTTGAGCGAGTGCCCACTGGAGCATCGGTTCCACGTCCAGTTCGTCCGCGGGCGCCAGGCAGGTCATGTTCGGGAAGAGGCGCATGTACGGGATGTCGAAGTTGCCGTGGTGCGTCGGGCCGTCCGGACCCACCACGCCGGCGCGGTCGAGTGTGAACACCACCGGCAGGTTTTGCAGGCAGACTTCCTGGAAGATCTGGTCGAAGCTGCGTTGCAGGAAGGTGCTGTAGATGTTCACGATCGGCTTCGCGCCGGTCTTCGCCATGCCGGCGGCGAACGCGACGGCGTGGCTCTCGCAGATGCCGGTGTCGAAGAACTGCTTGGGCAGTTCTTCCCGCACCTTCTCCAGCTTGTTCCCCTGGCACATGGCGGCGGTCAGCACGCACGCCTTCGGGTCGGCCTTCAGCGCGGCGTGAATGCTCGCCGCCATCACGTCCGTGTACGTCCTGCCGCCGCCCTTCTTCACGCGGATGTTCGTGTTCCCCTCGCCCACGTCCTCGAAGAT
This sequence comes from Planctomycetia bacterium, assembly GCA_031387445.1. Taxonomy (GTDB): domain Bacteria; phylum Planctomycetota; class Planctomycetia; order Gemmatales; family Gemmataceae; genus JALHQU01. The sequence continues at coordinate 2,169 of JANNDF010000827.1, read as the reverse complement.
GCCGGGGCTGTGGAACGTCACCGGGTCGTCGGCCGCCTGCTGCACGCCGTGGCCCTTGTTGGTGAAGATGTGCAGCAGCAGCGGCCCCTTCTGGTTCTTCAGGTCCTTCAGGATCTTCCGCAGCCCTTTCAGGTCGTGGCCGTCCACCGGGCCGAAGTAGCGGAAGCCCATCTCTTCGAACAAACCGCCGCCCTTGAGGTACTTCTTGGCCGCATCGCGGAACCCCTCCAGGCTGGCGCGGGCCGGCTCGCCGATGACCGGGATCGCCTTCAGGATGTCGTTGAGCGTCTTCTTCCCGCCCTGGTAGAAGTCGGTCATGCGGTACTGGTCGAGGTGCTTGGCCAACCCACCGGTGCGGGGGCAGATGCCCATCTGGTTGTCGTTCAGCACCACCAGCACGTTCTGGTTCATGCCGTGGATGTTGTTGAACGCCTCATACACCATGCCGCACGGGAACGCCCCGTCGCCGATCACCGCCACCGCCTTCTGGTCGGTGTGGCCGAGCAGGTCGTCGCCAGCCTTCAGGCCGGAAATGGTGCTCACGCTCGCCCCGGCATGCCCGGTGCAGAACAGGTCGTAGGGCGACTCGGCCGGGTTCGGGAAGCCCATCAGTCCGCCTTTCGTGCGGATCGTCTGAAACTTGTCGAACCGACCGGTGATGAGCTTGTGCGGGTAGACCTGGTGGCCGGTGTCCCAGATGAGGCGGTCTTTGCTGAAGTCGTAGTTCAGGTGCAACGCGAGGCACAATTCCACCACGCCGAGGTTGCTGGCGAAGTGGGCCGAGCGGGTGGTGAGCACCCGCACCAGCTCGTTGCGAATCTCCTGGGTGAGGTCGGCCAACTGCTCGTCGTTGAAGGCGTGCAGGTCGGCCGGCGACTGGATGTTCGGCAGGAGCTTCGGCATGGGGATCTCGGTCATGTGAACTGCGGGCGTCCGTATCGGGCGAGCGGCCCGCGTGAGCGGGCTGGTGCTGTTCGTAACCAGGGGCTAACGCCCCCCGCTCGCCTACCGATCTCGTGTCACCACGTATTCCGCGAGTGCGGCGAGCGGGGGCGAGCCGAGGCGGTTGGCGGCATCGACTGCCTGCCGACCGAGGGCGCGGGCCTTCGCCCGACTGCCTTCGACCCCCAACACTCGCGGGTATGTTAGTTTACCGCGGGCGGCGTCTTTGCCCACCCGCTTGCCGGCCGCCTCCGCCGAGCTTTCCACGTCCAAGAGGTCGTCCGTCACCTGGAAGGCCAGCCCGAACGCGGCGGCGTACTCGTCGATGGCGGCCAGTTGCTCGGCGTTCACCCCTTCCGGGCGTTCCGCCTGTGCCGCGTACAGCCCCAGCCGGAGCGACGAGCGAAACAGCGCACCGGTCTTCAGCCGGTGGATGGTTTCGAGCAACCCCTCACCCGGCTCGCTCCGCTCGCCACCCTCTCCCCTTGCGGGAGAGGGTCTCTGGCTCCCCCTCTCCCCTTGAGGGAGAGGGGGTTGGGGGGTGAGGGCTGATATCCGACCATCCGCGATCAAGTCTAGCACCTGCCCGCCGACCATTCCGGCCGGGCCGGCCCCGCGAGCCAGCTCTACACAAGAAACCGCGACGGTCTTCGGGCCGTAACCGCTCGCCAACACCTCGAACGCGGCGGTCAGCAGCGCATCGCCCGCCAGAATTCCCAGCGCCTCACCGTACTTCACGTGGCACGTCGGGCGACCGCGGCGGAGGTCGTCGTCGTCCATCGCCGGCAGGTCGTCGTGAACCAGCGAGTACGTGTGAACCATCTCGACCGCACACGCCGCGGGCAGGGCTTGCTCGACCGTGCCGCCGACCGCCTCGCACGCCAAGATACATAGCAGCGGACGCAGCCGCTTGCCCGGCCCCATGAGGGCGTATTTCGTCGCCTCGGCGAGAATCGGCGGACACGCGGTGCCGGCCAGACCGTCGGCCCACTCCGCGAGCCCGCGGTTCACGGCGGTCTGTTTCGGTTCGAGAATGGCCCACACGTCGGCAGTCACCGTCCGCCTCGCCACGACCTGGGATTGTGATCTCCCATACATAGTAATCGGGGCGGAGGGTGACCGTCGCGGGCAGTGTACTTTGTCTTGCAAAGACTGCAAGGGGAAATGCCATCGGGCGAACCGTGCTCCGTAAGGAGCCGGGTGTGTTCAACTACCCGGCTCCTTACG
>JANNDF010000821.1:0-8792 GCA_031387445.1 Planctomycetia bacterium | reverse complement strand
ATGAGCGGGGTGGGCCAGTGTTGGGATAACGCCGTGATCGAGAGTACCTTCGGTCGGATGAAAGTGGAGCTGGTTCACGGCGAGCAGTACACGACTCGGGACGAGGCGAAGGCATCGATCTTCGAGTCCATCGAGGTGTTTTATCACCTCGTCCGCCGGCACTCGACGCTGGAGTACAAGACCCCAGACGAGTTCGAGCGGACGCACAACCCGAACAGCCTCTAACTCCCTGTCCACATTCCGTGGGGAAGATCACCCACCGCACTGCCATCGTCCGCACCGGGCGGCCGAAGTCGCAGCCCACCCTTACCCGCGGCCGACGAGCGGCATTTGCGTGGCCATCACGGTCATGAACAGCACGTTCGCGTCGAGCGGAAGCCCGGCCATGTACACCACCGCCCGCGCCACGTGTTCCACGTCCATCCGCGGCTCGGCCGCAACCGCTCCGTTCGCCTGGAGGATGCCCTCCGCCATGCGAGTGGTCATCTCCGTGGCCGCGTTCCCGATGTCGATCTGGCCGCAGGCGATGTCGTACTTGCGGCCGTCCAGGGCGGTCGATTTGGTCAGCCCTGTGATCGAGTGCTTCGTCGCCGTGTACGGCGCGGAATTCGGCCGCGGCGTGGTCGCGGAGATGGAACCGTTGTTGATGATCCGCCCCCCGCGCGGCGTTTGCGCCTTCATGACCTTGAACGCCTCCTGCGTGCAGAGGAACGGTCCGGTCAGGTTCACGTCCACCACCTGACGCCACTGCTCGAACGTGAGGTCTTCGAGCGGCAGCGGCGGCGCGCCCGTGCCCGCGTTGTTGAACAGCACGTCGAGCCGGCCGAAGGCCGCCACCGTGCGCTCGAACAGCGCCCGAACGGACTTCGGGTCGGTCACGTCCGCGGGGACGGGAAGGGCGGTGGCGTCCGACCCGGCCAGGGAAACAGTCGCGTCGAGCGCGTCCGGCCGCCGGCCCGCCAGCACCACCCGATACCCTTCGCGGAGTAATGCCAGTGTCACGGCACGTCCGATGCCCGACCCGGCTCCGGTCACCAGCGCGACTTTCCCAGTACCGGCCATACCAGTTCCCTCACGGATCGGCTGCGAATGCACACCCCATTCAGGGTAGCGACGGATGCGATGATGGAGGTTGGTCGGCCGTTCGTGTCGTCTCTCGGCGGGTGAATCCTGACGGTGACGCACAGCTCGGGCATTCCTCGACGACAAGTCAATCGCGGGTTCCAGGTTCGGCCGACTGACCGCCAGACAGTGGACGGAACGGCCACTCACGCCGGACTTTCGCCCGGATGAAGAACACCACCGCCCCGATTAACAGCGTGCACGCCCCCATGATGACGAACAGTCGGCCGGTGGTGGCGTACACGAACACCCAGCCGATCAGGGCGACCAGACAGGGCAGTGGGTAAAGCCACATTCGCCACGGCAGCGGGCGAGGTCGCTTCGCCCGTCGGATCGCCACCACGGCGAACACCTGTGCGACGAACTGCTCCAGGATGCGGGTGGCGATGAGGGCGTCGATCACCGCCTGCAAACTGAACACGCTCCAGACCAGGGCCAGCCCGCCGATGAGCAGCAGCGAGCGGTGCGGGATGCGGTGCTTCGGGTGAACCGCCGCGAACCAGCCGAAGAACTCGCCTTCCTTCGCCGCAGCATACGGCACCCGCGAGTAGCCGAGCGTGCCGGAAAACACCGACGCGAAGCAGCTTCCCACCAGGCAAACCGTCACCAGAGTGGCCGCCCACGGGCCGCGGACGCGGGCCATGAAGTCGGCCGTCAGGTTGTCGGTGGACTTGGCCGCCTCGTCCGGCGGGATGACGCCGGTGATCGCCAACTGAATCAGTGTGAACAGCACCACCACCACGGCGGCACTGACGAGGATCGCCCGCGGGACGGTTCGCGCCGGGTTCCGCACCTCCCCGCCCAAATAGCAGACGTTGTAGTACCCGAGGTACGAATAGATCGCCAGCGACATGCCGGCGCCGAGGGCGGACGGCAACTGCTCCGGAGGCACCGGCTTTTCAGGTGAGGCGAACGCCACAGCCGGGTTAAACCGCACCGCCCCTTCGAGGAGTACCCAGGCGATGACCGCCAGCACCGCGATCAGGAACACCATGCTGATGTGACCGAGCGTTGTCACCCGACGGTAGAGCAGAACAACCACCAGCACCCCGAGGGCGAGGCCGACCAACCGCGACGGGGCGACGATCACCCCCACCTTCTTGGGGGCCGTGGCCTTCTCCTCGTTGCCGGCTTCAATCTCCACCTCCCACTTGCCGGTGTGCTGTTCGTCGAACGCCTTGAACTCCGGGCTGACCGCCGTGGAAAACTGGGCCGCCGCGACCAGCCCGGAGCCGATCTCCAGCGGCCCGCTGATGAGCAACTGCCACACGAACAGGAAGCTCATCAGCCGGCCCCACTTGGTGCGGCCGAACGCTTCGCGCAGGAAGTGGAACGACCCGCCGGCGGACGGCATCGCGGCGCCGAGTTCGGCCCACACCATGCCGTCGCACAGGATGAGCAGCCCGGCGACCAGCCACGCCAGCAGCCCCGCCGGGCCGGGCAGCACTCCGAGGATGAGCGGGACGGTGGCGAACACCCCCGCCCCGACGATCTGGGTGATGTTGACCGCGGTGGCCTGCCAGAATCCGAGACCGCGGGCGAGCGGGGCCTCGGCAGGCGAGGGGTCGGGCGTCATTCGAACACCAGGGTGCCGAACTTCTTGTGCTCGTGGAAGCTGTCGCCGACGGGTGCCCACTCCCAGCTCGTCGTCTTGCCGCCGTCGTAGTCCATGCGGTAGAAGTTGGCCCGCCAGCGTGTGCCCGGCTTCGGCGGCACGCTCCGCATCGGGGCGAGCAGTTCATAAGGGATGAACACCTCGGCCTTCCACCCCTTCACCGCCGCCCCGGACTTCACCTCCCCGCCGACGGCACTCGTCGCCTTCTTCACCTTCCGCCCGCCGTCGTAGTGCCACGGCCGCCACCCCATGATCTTCCCGTCCAGGTTCGGGATGATGATCGGCAGCTCGTACCCGAGCGGGCTGATCTCGTACTCGAAGTAGATCGGGTCGCGCTCGTCCGGCCACAGGAACACCTCGAACACGTCCTCCAGCCACAGGTTCTCGAAGTCGGCCGTCATTTTCGCTGACAGCACGGTGTCAGTGGCATCCATCAGCACGTACACGCCCTTCTTCGAGTACAGCACCTTCACCTTCGTCTCGTACTCGGCCCCCTTCGTCGTCCGCTTCCGCAAGGGCACCCACTCGGCCTTCGCCCACGCCGCGTGGCTGCCGTCGCCGGTCACGTCGAAGTCGTCGGTCGCCTTCACCGTCATCTCCCGTGGCGAAAGTAACTTCTTCTCCTCGTCGGTCTTCAGCCCGTACAGAATGCGCTCGGCGTTCTTGCGGTACACCTTGTCCAGCACCTCCGGCGGCAGGTTGATGCCGTAGATGTTCCAGAACCCCTGGCGGTGGTGCGACGCCGAGCAGTCGAAGTACTCGTCCTCGGTTTCGAGGAAGCGGTAGTAGATCCGGAACGCCTCCCGCTTCGGGGTGGTGTCGGTGCCGAACAGGATGCGGTCCTGGTACTTCAGGAAGAACTTGCGGGTGGCGAACGGCTGGCGGCCGAGCTCCGAGATGCGGGCGTCGATGTCCACGAACATGTTCGGGTACTTGTCCAGCTTGTCGGCCACGCTCGCCAGGTCTTCGGCGTTGTTCCCGAAGTGGGTGTTGATGAACGTCGTCTTCGGGTGCCGGGCAATCACCCGGTGCAGTTGGTCGAGCAGGTCCTGACGCTTCGGGAACTTGTCGCCGAAGAACAGCCAGCCGGGGTTCTGGTTCAGCTCGTGCCACCGCTCGTTGAAGCGGTCGAGCGGGGTGAAGAAGGCGGCCGGGTCGGCGATGTGGATGACCACCGGCCGGCCGTGCTTCGCACACGCCTCCCAGATGGGGTCGAGCTTCGCGTCATCGACTGTCACCAACTTGCCGTCCTTGTAGCGGTAGCTCAGCCCGAAGCTCTTGTGGAACTTCAACCCCTTCGCACCCGCCTTGAACCCCTCCTCCAACCGCCTGGCTTCGCGCTCGCCCCACTCGTCGTCGTCAATCCCCGCGAAGTTCACCAGGGCGAAGGTGAGGAACCGGCCGGGGTGGGCCTCGTCGAGTGCGGCCAGCGTCTCCTTCAGCTTGTCGCCCCACCCGCCGTCCAGGTTCACCACCGTCTTCACCCCAGCCTCGTCCATCTCGGTCAGGTACTTCTTCACCGTGTCGGCGGTCAGCCGGTCCTTCCCCCCGCCCAGGTGGTTGTGCATGTCGATCACCGGGTAGAGCGGCTTCTCCCGCACGCTGGTCTTCGTCACCATCATCGACCGCGGCTCCCAGTCCTTCAGCTTCAAGTCGCGGATCGACTCGGCCGGCGGGTCGGCGGTGTGCGCGCGGGTGGCGGCCAGGGCGACCACGGTGAGAACAAACAGTCGGCCGATGCGGGAGGGAGTCATGGGAGGGAACCCGGTCGAATGTGCGTCACCCGCAGACGCCCGGACGTGTAGGGGCACCGGCGGGCGACGGATTGTCAGGTTTCAGCCCCGGTCGTGCAAGCGAAATGACGGGGGATTCGGGTGGGGCCGAACCGGCGAATCACTCCCCCGCCACGGCAACCGAGAACCGGGTTCGCCGCACCGCGTCCGACAGGTGACGGGCCACCATCGGGGACGAGGCGATCAGCCGGCCCAGTGCGACCACCTCGTCCAGGTGGGCCGGGGCCGGGGCCAGCTTGGAAGTGTCGTCGGTGGTCGGGTCCAGGTCCGGCCCGATCACCCGGCAGGTGGCCACGTCGAACACCCCGTACGCCACCCGCACGCCGAACGCCTCCTCCGCCCGCACCTCCTCCCGCAGGTGGAAGGCGGTCATCCCGGCGTTCAGGTAGATGCTCACCTCGGCCAGGGCGGCGCGGTACCCGTCGTCTGTCGCCACCCCCGCCCCCCAGTACTCCTCCATCGCCATCGCCCCGGTGCGGACGGCCACCAGCGCGTGGTTGACGACCGCCCGGAGCGAGCGGGTGAGGGCGGTGCCGCCGTGGGCGGTCGGGTTCAGGTAGGCGTCCACCGCGGCGGTCACCGCCCCGCACCCGGTGTGCCCCAGCACCACCAGCAGGCGGAGCGAGTGACGGAAGTTGTGTAGTGCGTACTCCAGGCTGCCCAGGCACTCGTCCCCGAGTACGTTCCCGGCCACCCGGACGACGAACAGTTCGTTCGGCCCCGCCTCGAACACCAATTCGGCCGGCACCCGGGCGTCCGAGCAGCCGAGGACGGCGCAGAACGGGGCCTGACGCGGTGCGGCGACCGGGGTGAGGGCGAGCGCGGCCGGGTCGGTCGGCACCGTACTCCCGGCGGGCACGTCCGGGGCCACCTCGGCGATGAACTTGGCGTTGCCGTCGAGCAGGCGGCGGATGGCCTCGTCGGGGGTGGTGGGGGCGGCCGACGGCTCGTCCGACTTGCTGCGGAATCGGCTCACCCAGTCCATGCGGATACACCCCGTGAGCGCGCGGCCGGCGCGTGACCACCCCATTCTAGAATCCGAGCCCGCGGCCGCCCCCCCGCCGACGAACACGGATAACCCGGCGGGCGGCCGGTGGTCTGTTGCCCGAACATCGAGAAAGTGGTGGGTTCGCCCTCGCTCGTGCGTCGGGTCAACTCACCACCAGCACGACGCGGAAGCCGACGGTGTTGTGCGGGGCGTTGGTGGGGTGGCCGCGGCGGGCGGCCGACCGGCAGTCACTCGAGAACGCCGTCCAGCAGCCGCCCCGCACCACCTTCATCGCCCCCTGCTCCGGCCCCTCCGGGGAGTCGGGCGGGCTGTCGTGGTAGTAGTACTCGTCGTACCAGTCGCTCACCCACTCCTGCACGTTGCCGTGCATGTCGTACAGGCCGAACGGGTTGGCCGGCATCTTGCCCACCGGCGACGTGTGCCCGCTCCCGCCGCTCTTGCCGAACGCCCCCGGCGAGGCGAAGTGCGCGTCCTTCGGCCCCAGCTTGTCGCCGCAACTGTACGCCGTGGTGGTGCCCGCCCGGCAGGCGTACTCCCACTCGGCCTCGGTCGGCAGGCGGTACGTCCGCGCGTTACCTTCCTCGTCGGGCAGTTGGCCGAGCATCTCGCAGAAGCGGGCGGCGTCGTCCCAACTGACCGTCTCGACCGGGTGGTCCGGCCCGCCCCCGTGCCCGCGGTTGAAGGCGGACGGGTTGCGACCCATCACCCGCTCGTACTGGGCCTGGGTGACGGGGTAGATGCTCAGGTAGAGCGGTTTGCGGATGGCGACCGGGTGCACCGGCCCCTCGTGGTTGCGGCGACCGGACTCGCCGTCCGGCGACCCCATCTGGAACCGCCCCGGCGGGATGAGGGTGAACGTCATGCCGGCCGTGTTGGTGATCTGGCGGGGCAGCCCCCCGAACCCCGGCACGGCCGTGGACACCACCGGCGCGGCCGCCTTGCTCGCCGCCAGTGCCTGGTCGAACGCCGCTTTCAGCACGCCCGAGTGCCCCTTCAGCGGGATCAGCTTCGACCCGTCGGTGCCCCCGCCGGTCGGCTTCTCGACCGTCACCTGGGCGAGGTATTCGGACAACTCGCGGGTGTTCTTCGGCCGCTTGTCCGGCCGCACCGCCAGGCAGGCGGTGAGCAGCCGCGACTGCGAGTCGGTCACCCCGTACTGCCGCATCTCCTCCGCCCACTCGTTGCCCACCGGGGCGGGGGCGTGCGGGTCGCGGTGGAGCAGTTGGAACCAGATCATACCCAGCGCGTACACGTCGTCCCGCGGGTCGGGCGGGTCCTTCTTCATCTGCTGCGGGCTGGCGTACAGGGGCGAGTGCGCGCCCCGCAGGGACAGCCACTGTTGCTCCCCGCGGGGGGTGCTGTTCTTGGACAGCAAGAGTGACCGGGCGGACGAGATCTGCCCCCACCCGAAGTCGCTCACCCAGAGGGTGAACTTGCCCCCCTCGGTCGGGTGCAGCCGCACGTTGCTCGGCTTCAGGTCGCGGTGGACCACGCCTTTGGCGTGCGCGTGGGCGACGATGTCGCACAGCCGCCGCATCAGCTTGAGCGCCGCCTCCGGCTTGGGGGTGGGGAATTTCCACCGCCAGTCCCACATGAGCGAGGCCAGGTCGTACCCGGAGATGAACGCCGACTCCAGCCCCGGTGGGGTGGTCTGGAGGTAGACCGATGTGAGCGGGATGACGCCGGCGTCCTCGTTCAGCTTGAACGCCTCGTGGAACAACTCCTGCCGCTCGACGATCGCCTTCTTCGCCTCGTCGTCCACCACGAACTTGATGGCCGCCCGCTTGCCCGGGTCGGCGGCGTCCTCCACCAGCCACGTCTCGGCCGTCTCCCCCACGCCGATCAATTCCTTCAGCCGCCAGTTGTCCAACCCCTCCGGCTCGCGGCCGACACCCAGCTTGGGGCGGTGCGGCGGGAGCATGGGCAGCAGTTCGTCGGACTTGAAGAAGTTGACCGCCTCGGGCACGCTCTGGCCGGTCGGGTCCGACGGCCGCATGAGGAACCGCCGCGCGAACGACGGCACGTGCGACAGGTAGTCGGCCAGCTCCGCCTTGAACGGGATGGACTGCACGCGGGCCAGCCCTTCGACGGTCACCCGCACCCGCTCGGCGTACTGGGCGGCCGTCAGCGACACCATTTCGGAGATGCCCCTCCGTAGGTCGGCGGTGGGCAGTTCCTTGTGCGTGTTGTCGAGCGTCGCCTTCGCCACGTCCTGGATCACGTCGCCGAACCGCACCGTACCGAACAGAGCCTTCCGCGCTTTATCGCAGATGGCCAGGCCGAGACAATCGAGGAACGCTTTCACCCTGGGCATGGGAGAGGCCTCTGGGCGGTGGGGAGAGGTACTGAGAGTAATCTGACGCCGACGGCGGAGCAAGTGATGAGAATTGCGAATGACGAAGCGGCGGACGGGGGGACGGTAGCGAGGCGGTTCGTGGGAACGGGGAGGCGACCGACGGCCATCTGGCGACCCGCTCACCTCACGGCTTCAACTTCACCGACACGTGGTCGAGCGCCGGCCCGCAGTTGTCCTGCTCCGTCTCGGCCGTCTCGAACTCCAACTCCACCTCGTCGGCGTCGGCGGTGAACTCCCACGTCTTCGTTTCCCACCCCATCTTGTCGTTGCTCTTGCCGGTGGCGTCGAACGAGAACTTCTTCCTCGCCCCGGCGGCCTCCACCCACAGCGACTTCTCGACCGGCGTGCCGGCCGGGGTGCTCGCCATCAGGAACGTGACGGTGTACGTGCGGCCCTTCTTCACCGGCAGCGTCTGCTTGATCCCGCCGAGGCCGGGACTGCCGTGCAGGTCGAGGCTCCGCTTGCCCTCGCCGGCCTGCCAGTACGGGCCGATGTAGTCGATCTCCGCGCGGGTGACGGTCCACCCCTTGATCGTCGTGGCCCCTTTCTCGACTGGCAGGAAGTTGTCCGTGTCCGGACCTTCTTCGAAACTGCCGTTGGTGACCAGTTCGACCGCCGGCGGTTTCGGCACCGGGGCGGCGGGCGTCGCCGCGGCGAGGAGTAGGGCGACGGGGAACATGCGAAACCCTTGGGGGAGGCTGTAGGATTGTCGCACCGGCGGGCGGGCGGGGGAAGGGGCCACGTCACACGAACATCAGGTATGCCAGCGCCGCGACCACTGCCAGGTGGATTGTGACCAGGACCCAGAACACCGTGAGGAACGCCCCCTTCCGCGTCTTGTGGCGGAGTCGCCGCTGCACCCACCACGCGCCCGGCCAGCCCCCACCCACGGCCAGC
>JANNDF010000816.1:0-2688 GCA_031387445.1 Planctomycetia bacterium | reverse complement strand
ACCCGGCGTCAATCCGGGCAAGACTGTGCATCTGATGGACATCCATGCTGAAAAGGGACTCTCGCTCGCGCGTCGGGCTAACTCTGGCCCACCCATGCTCCCCGCCCGCTCCGTGTTCGACAAACTGGCCAAGTGGGCCGCCCGCGTCACCGGCCGGCCGGTGGCCTTCCTGCTCGCCGTCTCCGTCATCGCGGTGTGGCTGATCACCGGCCCGCTGTTCGGCTTCTCCGACACCTGGCAGTTGGTCATCAACACCGGCACCACCATCGTCACCTTCCTGATGGTGTTCCTCATCCAGAACAGCCAGAACCGCGACTCGGCCGCCCTGCAACTGAAGCTGGACGAACTCATCCGGTCGGTGAAGGGGGCGCACAACGCCATGCTCGACCTGGAGCAACTGAACGAGCGGGAGTTGGACGACATCCGGGCGAAGTACGAGGCGCTCGCCGCCGCCGCCCGCGAGCACCTCCGCCGGGGCGAACGGGACGACGACGCCCCCGACTTGCCCGACCTCGACGACCACCCGAAGGGGTGAGGCCGTCCCTGTAGCCGGGGTCTGTGACCCCGGTTCCGACCGGCCTCACAGAGGCCGGCTACAGCAGAAGGATGACGCCGCGTGTACCCCATCGCCGAGTTCCGCCGGCGGAGTTTTCGCACCATCCGCCGCGGGCTGTTCACCGCGCTGGCGGCGGTCGCCACGGTGCTGCTGTTCGCCGTCACCGCCCTGCACCTGTCCGAATCGTGGAGCCGGTACGACCCGGCCCGCGGCATCCTGCTCGTGTGGGGCACCATCGCCGCCGCCGGACTGACACTGCTGTTTGAAGTGCTCTGGAAGGCCGCCCGTCACCCGTTCACCCGCTGTCCACACTGCCGCCGCCCGCTCACCGACTCTGTGCCCATTGTGGTGGCGAGCGGGTGTTGTTTTTCGTGTGGGAAACGGGTGCTCGAACTCCCCGAAGAGACGCCCGCGGAGGCGCTCATCCCGCGAGCCGAGTTCCTCCTCGCCGACACCGGCTATCAGGGCAAGGCCGTGCCCGTGCTCATCGGCGGAGTGATGGCCACCTACGCCGGCGCGTGCGGGGCGCTGGCGGTAGTCAACCGCGTTCGACTGCCCGAACCGCTGCCCGGCGTCGTCTTCCTCGCGCTGGTCGCAGTCGCCCCGGTGTCGGCGGTGGTGGTGCTGCGGTGGCTGGCGGCGGCCGGCAAGCGGAACTCGGCGCTCGCCTGCCCCGGTTGCGGCAAACTGCTGGCCGGCGCGCGAATGCTCACCGCATGTACGGGCAACTGCATCGCTTGCGGGTGTCGGGCCATCGTGCCACGAACCCGCCCGCTCGCCCCGCCGCACCTCGGGCCGATGTGGTCCGTCGAGAAGCTGACCGAGCGGGCCATGACGCGACGAAAGTATTATTGGAACGCCCTCGGGCTCACCCTCACCGCTGGCGTACTCGTCCCGTTCGTCTACCCCGCGTGCATGTGGTTGATCTCGTTGGGCCAACCTCTGGTGCGGGGGTGGATCGGGTGGCAAGGGGCGGAACTACTTGAAAACAGCGGCCCGACGGTGGGGACCTTCTTGGCCGGGGCGTTAGTGCTCTTCTCTGTTCCCCGTTGGGTGCTTCGCTTCTATTTCCGTCGGTACCCCATCGACTGCCCCCGCTGCGGCCGCGAGATGCTCGTACCGTTCGCCCGTGCCACCAAGTGCTGCAACCATTGCGGCTGGCGGGTGGTCGGGTAGGTCGCGGTCGAGCAGGTGCGAAGCACCGCGAGGCCCGACGGCGAGCCGCCCCGGATCGGAGGCCCGACCGTGAGGGAGGGTGCCAGAAGCTTCTGGCGCCCTCCGATCATTCCGCACCTCGTCGTCGGGCCTCACGTCCCTTGCGGGGACGGTTCGACCGCGACCTACTCAAGGCTCAGCACCGCATCGACCAGCCAGCAGTAGTCGGTGTGCGGGGTGGGGTAGCGGCAGTGGCCGAGCAGGTCGGGGTGGTCGCACCCGGCTTCCTCGAGCGCGTCGGCCAGGATCGGCAGGCGGTCGAAGGCGCTTTCGGCGTGAATGGCGGATGCGAGGGCGAGCACGGTCGGCGACCGCCACGCGGGTTGAAGGTAAAGGCGGGCGTACTCCCGACACCAGTTGAGACAGAGGGCAAGTGCTTTCTCTTCCCACGCTCTGTCCACTTCCGCCAGGTCGGTAACACCGAGAGCAACCTGTTGGCCCAACCAACTGTACTCCCGAGCGTACCAGTGAGCCACCACGCCCTGAACGGACGGGTTCCTCCACCCGTCTGACTCCTCGTGTGGCCCCCATTCGAGCGCTGAATGGAGCTCGGTGTGGTGTCGGCCGAGCTCGGCCATCGGTGCCGTATTCCCTTCTGCGATTGGTCCGAAGTGGCTCAGCCGCACATACCGCAGCGCGTCGTCTTGCGATGTGAAAGCGTGGTCGAGTTCCCGAATGGCGGCGGTGAAATGCGGTCTGGCTTCCCAGAACTGCATGTCCGGCGTTGACGCGATGACGGCCAACCCGTCGGCGTACATGGCGTAATCGAGGGCGGCGTGCGAGGCATCGACGAGGTCGGCGATCGTCGCCAGTTCGAGGGCGAACTTGGCGGCGGCGAGGCGGAGTTGCGGGTGGGTCATGGGGCACACAAGAAATGGCGAGCGGCGCGACGTGAGTCCGCCGGTACTGAAAAGCAC
>JANNDF010000788.1:0-11524 GCA_031387445.1 Planctomycetia bacterium | reverse complement strand
GCGGTCGCGGGGGTGCCGGCGGCGGTCTGGGAGGTGGCGGGTTCGGCGGCGGCGCCGGAGCCGGCGGCGGCCGCGGCGGGAGGCAGATCACCTTCACATTACCCGACGGCGGTGGAGGGCAGCGCCCTTTTGAATACCGGGGCATGGATGCCCCTTCGGCCCCCCTGCTGTTCGACCCGGAGGTCGATCTCCTGCCGGGGTATGACTACCCGATCAGTGAAACCGGCCCGCGGATGAGCGACATCCCGGAGCGGGCGTTCACGCCCCCGCCGACGATTACGTTCTCCAAGATGTCCGGGTGGAACGAGCCGGCGCCGATGCCGGTCGTCACCACGGTGCAAGCCGTCCAGCCGACCGTACCCGGTCAGCTGGTGCCGGTGCCGGCGGCCCAGCCGACCGTACCGCCCACCACTCCACCGGGCACGCCGCCGGTGAAGACGGTGGAGATCGTCAAGCCGTCGGACGACATCCAACTGTTCGCCAACGACGCCCTCGGCACGATCGTCATCCGGGCGCGGACGAAAGAAGACATCGCGGTCATGCGGCGGCTGATCGACCTGATCATGCCGACGGTCGCCAAGGACATCCAGGTGGCGGTGGAGATCGTCGAGTTGAAGAAGGCGGACGCCAGCGTGGTGGTGGCCGAACTGCAAGTGCTGTACGGCCGCCTGCTCCTCGGGCCGGAGTCGCTCACCTTCCCGCAGGCGGCCCGCGCCGGGCAGGGCGGCGGGTTCGGCGGGCAGGGCGGCGGGTTCGCCGGCCAGGGCGCCTCCGCCGGGAACATCATCCTGTATGCCATCCCGCGACGGAACGCCATTCTGGTGGCGGTGCCGCAGTCGAGCATGAAACAGGTGAAGAAGCAGATCGAGCTGTTCGACAGCGGCACGTCCGAATCGCTCCAGCCGGTGCAGTACCTGCTGAAGAACGCCTCGGCCAGTGTCGTCCAGCAGCAACTGCTCAACCTGTTCCTGTCCCGCTTCCCGCAAGACTCGTCGGACAAGATCCGGGTGACGGTGGACTCGTCCAACAACGCCGTGCTGGTGCAGGCCGGCCCGGCGGATCAGGAGGACATCGCCCGGTTCATCAAGATGCTCGACGCCGACGTCCAGGGGGCGGCGACGAACGTGGTGCGGGTGTTCCGCCTGAAGAACGCCTTCGCCGACGAACTGGCCGCGGTCATCAACCAGACGCTCATCTCGAACATCTACACCCAGGGGCTGAGCCAGACCACGAGCGGCGGCACCGGCGCCGGCGGGGCCGGCGGGCAGCAGCAGGGTGGGTTCGGCGGTCAGCAGGGGGGCGGGTTCGCCGGCGGGCAGTTCGCCACCGGGGCGGGCGGGCAGCAGGGCGGGGCCGGCGGGGCGGCCAACACCCTCACCCGCACGGCCGGGGTGACGACCAAGACGACCGCGCTCAAGTTCGATTCGACGAAGGGGGTGTTCGAGTCCGGGCTGCTCGAAGACGTCCACATCACGCCCGACGTGCGGATCAACGCGATCATCGTGACCGCGCCGGAAAAGACGATGAAGCTGGTCGAGGCGCTGGTGAACGAACTGGACGGCGTGGCCGCGGCCAAGAGCTACGTGAACGTCTTCCAGTTGAAGAAGGCGGACGCCACCCAGGTGCAGAACCTGCTCGTCCAGTTGTTCAGTCGGCAGACGGGGGCCGGCGGGGGCGGGCTCGGGCAGGGCGGCGGCCTCGGCGGGATTGGCACCGGCACGGCGCAGGGGGCCACCCGCCCGCTGCTCACACTGACCGGCACGCCGAGCGACGGGGCGTCGCTCATCGACCTGCGGCTGACCACCGACGTGCGGACCAACTCGCTCATCGTGGCCGGCAGTCAGAACGACCTGGAACTGGTGCGGGCGGTCATCGCCAAGCTGGAAGACAGCACCGCCCCGCAGTTCGTCACCGAGGTGGTGAAGCTGCGGAACGCGGCCGCCGCCGACGTGCAGAGCGCGCTGAACACGTTCATCAGCACGCAGGTGACGCAGATCCAGGCCGTGCAGCCGGCGGCCAGCGTCACCTTCCTGCAACGGCAGGTGCTCATCACCGCCGAGCCGATCACCAACCAACTGCTCATCAGCGCCACGCCGGCGATGATGCCGGACATCCTGCGGCTGCTGCAGGCGGTGGACGCCGCCCCGCCGCAGGTGCACGTGGACGTGCTCATCGCCGAGGTGTCGCTGACGAACAACGAGGAGTTCGGGGTCGAACTCGGCCTGCAGTCGAACGTCCTGTTCCAGCGGGGCGGGGCGGCCGCCGCGCCGGGCACGCCGGGGTACAACTTCAACACCACCGCCGCCCTGCCGAACACCACCAACGTGCAGCCGGGGCTGGTCGGCTTCCAGGGGTTGGGCAACCTGGGGGTGAACCGTCAGGGGTCGTCGGGGGTGGGCGGGCTGGTGCTGTCGGCGGGGAGCGACTCGTTCAGCCTGCTCATCCGGGCGCTCAAGTCGCAGGGGCGGGTGGACGTGCTGTCGCGGCCGAGCCTGACGCTCACCGACAACCAGACCGGCTTCTTCCAGGTGGGCCAGCAGTTCCCGCTCCTCGGGGCGGTCACCTTCAACGGGGTGGGGCAGTCGCAGCAAAGCCTCACCTACGCCGACATCGGCATCGTCCTGCGGGTGACGCCGCGGATCGGGCCGGACAACTCGGTGCTCATGCGGGTGGAGCCGCAGGTGTCCGACGCCACCCCAACGAACGTGCAGATCTCGCCCGGCATTTTCGCCTTCGCCATCAACACGCAGACGGTGGAGACCACCGTGCTGGCGGCGGACGGCGAGACGGTGGTGCTCGGCGGACTGATCCGCAAGAGCGACACGAAGAGCGAGAACAAGGTGCCGGTGCTCGGCGACCTGCCGTGGGTGGGGGCGGCCTTCCGCTTCCGCAGCCAGGCCCAGCAGAAGCGGGAGATCGTGTTCATCATGACCCCGAGGGTGATGCGCAGCCCGAACGACATGCGGCGGGTGTTCGCCGACGAAGCCCGCAAGATGAGTTGGAGCATCAAGGACGTGGCGAACGTGACCGGCATCACCCCGGACGTCATCCGCGGGAGCGGGGCGGGGGCGAACTTCGACATCGGCGGCATCCACGGCGGGGCACCGGGCTACCTGCCGGTGTCCGGCGGGGCCATCGCCCCGGTGTACGCCCCGCCGCCGGGCACCACCGTGCTGCCGCCCAACGGTCCGACGCAGCCGATCTACCCGCCCACACCGGGCTGGCCGTCGAGCACCCCGACGGCCCCGCCGCCGGTGCTCGGCAACGGGTCGGCTTCGGCCACCCCGCCCGCGACCACGCCGCCACAGCAGTACCAGACCCAGCCGCAGTACCCGGCCCAACCTCAGTACCAGGTGCCGGCGAACGTGCCCGGCGTGCCCGTCGCGGCCCCGCCGCAACAGCCGCCGCCGGCCGTCAACCCGGCCGCCTACCAGCAGCAACAGCCGGTGACGCCTGCGGCCCCGCAGCAGCAACCGCTCCCGCCGGCCCAGCAGCCGATCCCACCGGCGTGGAACAAGTAGTCGCCTCGTGTCTTCGATGCGACTCACGGGAGCGGTTCTCCCGCTCCCGTGGGTCGCGGCGAAGAGAATTGTCGATCGGTGCGGAGGTCGGGGGGCCTCCTCACCGCACCCCGGCAAGACGCCGGGGTTTGCCCACAACGCGGCCAGGAGGGCCACGCGATGACACGCATTCGGTCGCGGAATGCACTCGCCCTGGGGGGGGCGGTGCGGGTCCGAGGGGGCGGCCTGATGGCACTCGCCGCCGTCGGCCTGCTCGCCGCCGTCGGCTGCACCGGCCCGCGGGCACTCCGCATGAAGGACGTGCTGCCGGCCGGGTGGGTGCCGAGCGAGCCGGCCACTCAGATCGTGTGCGCGTTCAACCCGCAGGTGCAGCACCTGCCCGACCCGAGCAAGGACGGCGTGCTCGGCGCGGGCCTCGCCGGGCAGATGTACCTGATCGCCGCCGGCGGCAACTTCACCGACGCCAACGGCGACCTGTACGTGATGGCCGACGACATCACCGTGCGGCCGCCCGGCCAGCCGCCGGCCGTGCCCGAGATCTGGCACTTTGACTCCGCCACCCTGCGGAGGTTGCGGACCAAGGACGAGCGGTTCGGCGACTGCTACGCGCTGTTCCTGCCGTACCCGCCGAACTGGAAGGACGTGACCCAACTCCGCATCAGCACGCAGTACAAGCCGAAGGGCGACCCGGCCAAAGAGCCGACGCTGCCCGGCCCGCCGCAGACGGTGCTGCTCGACTTCACCCCGCCCGGCGAGCAGTCGAACGTGTGGCTGAAGAAGGACGACGTGAAGCCGACCGCCCCGATGCAGATCAAGGGGATGCCGAACGTCGCACGTGACATCGCCCGGGGCGGGATGGGCGCGCCGCTCACCGGCCAGCAGCCGAACGGCACCGCCCTCGCCGGCGGCACCCCGCCGCTGGGTGGGGTGATGCCGGCCGGCGGGCAGTCCGGCCCGACGCCACCCGCCTTCAACCCGTTCGCCGCCCCGCGGACGGGCGCCGCCGCCCCGCCGCCGAGCACCCCGCCGCTGCCCCCGCCCATGCAGTTCACCCCGGATCGCCCGCAGGCCACCATCCGCGGGCCGCACGGCGAGGCGCTGAACGTGACGGCGGTGGCACTCCCGCCGGGGCAGTCGGTGCCGGGCGGGTGGGTGAAGCAGCCGGACGGGTCGATTCAGCCGCCGAACGTGGCCGCAGCCAGCAGTCAGCAGCCGGGGCAGTTCCAACCGCAACCTGGGCAGGTGCAGCAGCAGTGGCCGGCCCAAGGGGGGCGGACCGCCACCGCCCCGGCGGCCTACCAGCCGGCGTCCGCCAGCTACGTGCCCCCGTCCCAACAGCAGCAGTCGCGGATTCAGCACGGGGCGTTCAATCAACCGCAGCAGCCCGGAACCCCGTTCCAGCCGCAACAGCAGGCGATGCCCCCACAACAACCGTCGAACGTGCCGGCCACGCTGCCCGTGCTGCCGTCCACGGCGGTGCCGGCCGCCCGCAGCAACAATCTGCCGCCGGTGGGCAACGTGCCGGGGAGCGTGCCGGCGATGCCGACCATGCCGAGTGGCGTCAGCGGCCCGGTCACACCGATGCAACTGCCGCCGCAGGGCGGGGGTGTCGTCGCCCCGCCGAGCGTGCCCCCAACGAACTTCGACCCGAACTCGCCGGTCGGTGCGTGGGCGACGCCGGGCGCCCCGCCGGTGGCCCCGGTGCCGCCGCCCCCGCCGGGTGCGGGGTTCACGCCGACGGTGGTTCCGCCGCAGATCAACTACGACGCCCCGAACGTGCCGGTGATCCTCAAGCGGACGAACTGATTGCCGGTCGGCATCGTTCCTGAAATGACAGCGGCCGGGAGTGGGGGATAGCCCCCGCTCCCGGCCGCTCGCGTTTGGGAAGTGGCTCAACGGTTCTGGAACAGCACATCCATCGGGGTGCCGCTGCACACCCGCGACGGCCGGTTTTGGGTGTCGCGGATTTCGCTCTCCGGATCGACCCCGAGGGCACGGTAGATCGTCGCGCCCACGTCGTACGGGGTGTACGAGGTGCTCACCGGCCTGGCGCCCGAACTGTCCGACTTGCCGATCACCCGCCCGCCGACCACCCCGCCGCCGGCGAACAGGCCGGAGTAGACCGACGCCCAGTGATCCCGGCCGGACTGCTTCTCGCCGGGCAGTGTGCTGATCTTCGGCGTGCGGCCGAACTCGCCCGACACCACCACGAGGGTGCTTTCCAACAGCCCCTCGCCGTCCAGGTCGTCGATCAACCCGGCGAGCGCCTGGTCGAGCCACGGCAACAGGCGGGTGCGGAGCTTGCCCCAGTTGTCGGTGTGCGTGTCCCAGGTCTGCACGATGCCCATGTTCGCCTGCACGATCGGCACCCCGCACTGCACCAGTCGGCGGGCCAGCAGCAGCGACTGGCCGAACTGCGTCCGCCCGTAGCGGTCGCGGGTCTTCGGTGTCTCGCGGCCGAGGTCGAACGCCTTCGCCACCGTCCCGCTGCCCAGTAAGTCGAACGCCTTCTGCTGCTGTATGGTGTAGCTGGCGTCGCCGACCGGCCCCGCCCCCAACCGCTCCAGCAGTTCCCGTCGCTGCGTCACCCGCTTCGGGTCGGTCCCTTCCGGCAGGGCGAACATGTCCATGCGGAAGGTGGGGGAGTTCGGGTCTTGCGTCACCAGCATCGGGTCGTGGCCGGCACCGAGGAAGCCGGCGTGCTGACCGGGCCAGGTGAGCGGGCCTTCGATGAGCGAGTGCGGCAGGGTGACGCCGTTCGGGATGCCGTCGGTTCGCGGGCGGAGGTAGTTCAACCCGGCGGCGTAGCACGGCCAGTCCCGCCGCGACAGCACGTTGTCCAGGTCGGTGCCCCGCTGGTTCGGCATGGTCGAGCCGGTGAGCATGCGGTGCTGGCCCGGCAGGTGCCCGTTCTCCCCGTGCGACATCGACCGCACCAGCGCCCACTGCTTCGTGCGCGTGGCGAGTAGTGGCAGGTGTTCGCAAATCTGCACGCCGGTCACGGCGGTGGAGATCGGCTTGAACTCGCCGCGGATTTCGGCCGGCGCGTCCGGCTTCATGTCCAGGGTGTCGATGTGGCTCAGCCCGCCGGCCAGGTTGACGAGAATGACCGACCGCGGGGTGCGCTCGCTACTCCCCCCGGCACGGGCGACTGTGGGGAACCCGAGGCCGATGGCCGCACCACTGGCAGCGAGAAAGTGACGACGGGTCAAATGGGTCAACGGGAGCATTGGAGCATTCCAGCAATCGGGGGACGAGAACCGTCCGGCGGGTGAGGTGATGATACCGTAGCTCGCGGTCACGCAGCAAGCGAGAAGGGGACTGGGCTGCGTTGACGGATTGGGACACATGACCCGGCCGGCTGATCCCGGCAGTTCCAGTGGCCCCTGGAACCGCCGGCGTCAGCCGGCCGGGTATCGAACTGGCCGCAAACGAATGGGACACCCCTTCAGAGCGCCACAGGTGTGAACACCCCGAGGTCGGTGATCTTGCCGAGTGGTTTGTCGAAATCGGCGAGCAGCATCTCGCCATCCAGGAACTCGAAGGACAACTGTTTCAGCACCCGCTCCGGGAACTGGGCCTTGGGGGTGCCGATCAGCGGGAAGATGCCCCCGTGCTGCCGGTACTTCACGGTCACCTCGTTGTTCCCGCCCTTGGTGGCGATTTCCGCGATGGATTTCTTGTAGGTCAAGGCGTTCGCCGCCCGCTCTTTCAGGTACTTTTCGGCGAAGAGGCCCCCCAGAATGTTCGCGGTGCCGTAGCGGACGTGATCCTTACCGTCGCCCTTGTCTTCAACGTAGAAGCCGCTGCTCATGTCTTCCGGCGACCCGTACTTGATCCTGGTCATCCGGCTCCGAACATCGATGTATAATTCGTACAACGGTCCGACTTTCGTCACCTTCGCCGCGATGCCCAGATCGTGGACCAGTCGCAGATCCTCCTCGAGCGGGAGCGGCATGAACACGATGACGCCAGACTTACTGAACCCTTGGCCGGTGATCGACACGCCCGGCTTCAGCAGCACGGCACTCAGGTCGTGCAGGCCCAACTCGTTCTTCTTCTTGTCCGTGAAGTTGGTGGGGACGACCGACTGCTTCAGGCCGCCCATCACGGTGTTGTCTAAGACGATTTTGTGGGTCTTCTTGCCGTCCGTGCCGTAGGTGTCGAACTTGACGGGCTTCCCGGTCAGTTTGGCCAACCGGGCGGTCATCCGCCTGTCTTGCAACGCCCTCTCGAAGGTCTCGTCGCGCTCCCATTTCTTGTATTCCTCGAACCACGCTTTCCCCATCTCGACGATGTTCCCTTCGTCGAGGGGCAGCTTGGCGAGGAGGCTCTGAGTCGCATTCCTCGCTGCTTCCAGTGCCATCGGCATTCTCCGGGCGGGGGCAGCGGTTCGAGCGACCTCGGCGCCAAACGTTCGAGCCACCGGAGACATGATCGTATTCGCCCGTACGGCTCGCCACAACGAATTCCCGCGACATTCGAGCGGTTCCCGGTCTGGTGTCGCGGCTGGTGTTCGGGTGGGGATTCTGGTCCGCCACGCCCGCGAGGCGGGTCAAACCGAGCAGACGAATGGGGACCGCGCAAGGATCCCCCGGCCTGTGGGCGCGTGGATGTCGACGCCTCACCCCGCCGGCTTGTTGCGTCCCCTACCCCGCTCTGGTAGCATCTTCCTCAGCCTCCCTCATCCGGCGACGGTTGCCGGTCGATTCGCCTGACGATCCCGCCACACCCCGGAGCCGACACCGTGCCGCGGATCCTTTCTGCATTGTGCCTTCTCGTGTTCATCGGGGGAGTGCGTGCGGCGACCCCGGACGAACAGTTCGAGAAAGTCATCCGCCCGCTGCTGGTCGAGAAGTGCATCGGCTGTCACGGCGAGAAGAAGCCGAAGGGCGACCTGCGGCTCGACTCGCTCGCGGGCATGCTGAAGGG
The DNA here is from genome assembly GCA_031387445.1 of Planctomycetia bacterium. GTDB lineage: Bacteria > Planctomycetota > Planctomycetia > Gemmatales > Gemmataceae > JALHQU01. The sequence continues at coordinate 3,071 of JANNDF010000788.1, read as the reverse complement.
CGGGGAGAGCGGCCCGGCCATCGTGCCCGGCAAGCCGGAGCAGAGCCTGCTCGTGACGGCGGTGCGGCACAACGAATCGCTCAAGATGCCGAAGGACAAGTTGCCCACCGCCGACATCGCCGTGTTGACCGCGTGGGTGAAGGCCGGGGCGGTGTGGCCGGACGCCAAGCCGGTGGTGCCCACCCCCGCGAAGCCCGCCGCCGTTCGCACCTTCACCGACGAGGAGAAAGCGTTCTGGGCGTTCCAGCCCTTCAAGAAGGTGGACCCGGCCGCCACGGGCAAGAATCCCATCGACCACTTCATGGACGAGAAGCGGAAATCGACGGGCGTGACCGCCGCTCCCGCCGCCGACAAGCGAACGCTCATCCGCCGCGTCACGTTCGACCTGACCGGCTTGCCCCCAACCGTCACCGAGGTCGAGGCGTTCGAGGCCGACACTTCACCCGAAGCGTGGGACAAGTTGATTGACCGCCTGCTCGCGTCGTCGGCCTACGGCGAGAAGTGGGGCCGGCGGTGGCTGGACGTGGCCCGCTACGCCGACAGCAACGGCATGGACGAGAACCTGGCCCACGGCAACGCCTGGCGGTATCGGGATTACGTCATCCGCAGCTTCAAAGCCGACAAGCCTTACAACCAGTTCGTGAAGGAGCAGATCGCCGGCGACCTGCTGCCGGGTGGCACGCCCGAAGAACGCGCCGACCGCCTGACGGGCACCGGCTTCCTCGTCATCGGCCCGAAGATGCTGGCCGAAGACGACCCGATGAAGATGCGGATGGACATTATCGACGAGCAGGTGGATACGCTTGGGCAGGCGTTCCTCGGGCTGACGCTCGGCTGCGCCCGCTGCCACGATCACAAGTTCGACCCGCTGACGCAGGCCGACTACTACGCCGTCGCCGGCATGTTCTACTCCACCAAGTCGATGCGGAGTTACGGCGTGGTGGCCCAGTGGCACGAGCGACCGGTCGGGTCGGCCGAGAGCGTGGCGAAGTTGGCGGAGTTCGACAAGAAGCGGGCCGCGGCGAGCGAGGCGGTGAAGAAGCCTGAGAAGCAACTCCGCGACGCGGTGAAGACTCGGCTGGAGGCGGAGCGGAGGCGGGCGACTGAGTACGCGGAAGCCTCGCTGCAACTCGCCCGCCGCCGTGACCCGCTCAAACTGGTCGTGGCCGACCCGGCGAAGGACGAGGTGAAAGGCGGGCTGCTGATCGAAGCGGAGAACTACACCCGCGGGAACGCCAAGAAGCTGACCGACGGCTACGGGGCCGGCATCGGCGTCATCATCAACGACGGCAAGCTGCCGAACGTCGCCGAGTACGACATCGAAGTGCCCGCCGACGGGACGTACCAGATCGCCCTTCGGTATGCGGCTCAGACGAGTCGCCCGACGGTGCTGTCCGTCGGCGGCAAAGTGGTTCGTTCCGATGCGGCCGGGGAAGCAACCGGATCGTGGAACCCGGACGGGCAGAAGTGGTTCGCCGAAGCGGTGGTGACACTGACGAAGGGCAAGACGACGATCCGCCTGGAGTGTGCCGGGCCGTTCCCGCACTTCGACAAGCTCGCGTTACTGCCGCTGTCGAAGGAGCAAACCGTGGCGGTGGGGCCGACGGCGGAGGAGGTGGCGAAGGAGAAGAAGTTGCTGCTGCCGCTGGTGCGCGCGTGGGTGAAGGTGGCGGAGAAGTGGAAGGACAAACTTCCCCCCGCGGACGAGTTGGCGAAGGTCGCCGCCGACCCGAACGGGCCGTTCAAGGGTTCGCCGGAACTGGACGCGGGGATTGATGCCGCACTCGCCGCGGATGTCAAGAAGGCGAAGGACGAACTGACCGCCGTCGAGAAGGCGAAGCCGGCGATCGACGAGGCGATGGCGGTGGAGGACGACAAGTCGCAGAACCTCCGCATTCACCTCCGCGGCAGCCACCTGACGCTCGGCGCCGACACGCCGCGGCGGTTCCCCACGATTGTGGCCGGCGAGAAGCAAGGGGCGATCACGAAGGGGAGCGGGCGTTTGGAGTTGGCCGAGTGGGTCGCCAGCCCGACCAACCCGCTGACCGCCCGCGTGATGGCCAACCGCGTCTGGCTCGGCCACTTCGGCACCGGTCTGGTTCGCACGCCGGACAACTTCGGCCGCCTCGGCGAGCGGCCGACGCACCCTGAACTGCTCGACTACCTGGCGACGGAGTTCGTGGCGTCCGGGTGGAGCGTGAAACACCTGCACCGACTGATCGTGAAGTCGGCCGCGTACCGGATGAGCACCGAGTTCAACGCCGACAAGTTCCACACCGACCCGGAGAACCGCGCGTACTGGCGGTTCAACCGCCGCCGGCTGGACGTGGAAGAATTGCGGGATGGGATGCTCGCGGTCGCCGGGAATTTGGATCGCAAGGCCGGCGGCACGCTGCTCCCCACCAACAACCGCGGGTACGTGAACAGCACCGGCGGGCGTGGGTCCATCGACTTCACCGCCCCGCGGCGGTCGGTCTACCTGCCGGTCATCCGCAGCGGGCTGTTCGACGTGTTCCAGGCGAACGACTTCCCCGACCCGTCCACCACGTCCGGCCTCCGCCCGCAAACCACCGTGCCGGCGCAAGCGCTGTTCCACCTGAACAGTGCCGTGGCCGACCAGAGCGCCGAGGCGTTCGCCAAGTCGCTGCTCGAATTGAAGGGCGACGACGGCACGCGGGTGCGGGAGGCGTACCGCCGCGTGTACACCCGCCCGCCGACGACAGCCGAAACAGAACGGGTGATGAAGTTCCTGGCCGCGTCGGACACGTCCACCGACGCGAAGAAGTTGAAAGCGTGGCAGAGCCTGTGTCGGGTGCTGCTGTCGTCCGCCGAATTCGCCTTCGTGGAGTGACGATCTGCCGAGAGGTCGAGTCGGCCTCTCGGGGCGGTACTGCTTTCGCCCCGGAGGGGCCGCCGGGAGTAGCCCAGGGCGTCAGCCCTGGGTGGGAATTGCAAAGAACAGCCCCGCCCCGGAGGGGCCGACGGTCGGGAGCGACGCCGGCCCCAACGGGGCGGGGGGAATTGCGGCGCGAGGCCCAGGGCTAGCGCCCAGGGCTACAAACGCCGGCCCC
>JANNDF010000786.1:0-1755 GCA_031387445.1 Planctomycetia bacterium | reverse complement strand
CCCCGGCGTGGCATTGAACTGCACCACCGGCTTGTCGGACTTGTCCTTCGCGTTCCACACCGCCACCTCGCCGGCGAACGACCCGGCGGCCACCAGCGTGCCGTCCGCGCTGAATGTGGTGGCGTACACGAAGTCGGTCAGCCCGGTGAGCGTCTTGGTCGCGGCCAGGGTGTCGGCGTTCCACACCTTCACCGTTTTGTCGGCCGAACTGGTGGCGAAGAGCGCGTCCTTCGGCGAGAACGCGATCTTGAACACCTCGTCGTTGTGCCCGCCGGTGTTCTTCATCTGCTTGCCGTCGCCGCCCGGCTTCCACGTCCGCACCTGCTTGTCGGCCCCCACCGAGAAGCCGACGCTGCCGTCGCCCTTCGCCCCCACGCCGTACACGATGTTCTGGTGGTCGGGGAAGGTCATCACGCTCTCTTTCGCCTTCAGGTCCCACACCTTCGCCGTCTTGTCCCGCGAGCCGCTGAGCAGATACTTGCCGTCGGACGTGAACACCACGCCGAGCACCCAGTCGGCGTGGTTCTCGACGGTCTGTTCCAGCTTGGCGGCGGCAGCCCCGCCGGAGATGTCCCACACGCGGATGGCCCGGTCGCACCCGCCGGCGGCCAGTTTCTTGCCGTCCGGCGACAGGGCCAGACAGAGGACCGAATCGTCCGCATCGAACAGGTGCTTCACCATCACCGCCTTGTCGTCCACGCCGTCGAGGTAGTCCACACCGGCGTCGGACTTCTTCGCCTTCGCGGCCAGGTCGTACACCCGCACATCGCCCTCCTGCCCCGGCCGGCTGCCCGCCACCGCCAGCTTGCCGTCGGGCAGGAACGCCATCGCGTAGGCCCGCTCGGCGCGGGTGTTGATCCGCTTCTGGAGTTTGCCGTCGGCCGCGTTCCACACGGTCAGCTCGTAGTGCCCGCCGACGACCACGCTCTTGGCGTCCGGGGTGAAGGCGAGGGCGTTCACGACGATGGGCTTGTCGAACGCGGCCGGCGGGGTCGGCGGCTTCCAGCGGATGCGGAGTTCCTTCAGCAGGTCGGCCTTCGCGTCGAGGCCGGAGTCCAGCTTCGCCCCCTGCTTGATCCACTCGGCCACAATCGCGGCCTTCTCGGCCGGCACCGCGTCGCCCTTGTCACGGGGGGGCATGCGGCGCTCGTCCTTCGTCACCATCAGCTTGTGCAGGTCGCTGTCGGCGATCTTGCCGGCCAGCACCGGCTCGCCGTCGGACCCGCCGGCCATCATCTTCTCGAACGTGGTCATGTCGTACTTGCCGCTCCGCTTCTTGGCGTCGTGGCAGGCGTAGCAGTTCTCTTTCAGGATGGGGGCCACGTCGTTAATGAAGCTGACCGGCTTCTGGGCGACGACGGGGAAGGCGAACAGACAGGCGGCGAGCGCCGCGAGCAACCGGCGGGGCATGAGCAGAACTCCGCGGAAAGGTGCGGTGGGGTGGGTGCGATCAGTGTACACCGGATTGAAACCCCGCACACGGGCGAACGGATCGGGGGATCTCAGCCGGCGGGCGGGAGGCGTTCGAGCCAGTAGCCGGATTCCTGCGAGTTGTGGGCGACGGCCAGCACCAGTTTCAACTCGACGAGGACGGCGAAAATGACGCGGTACTTATGAGACTACTCGCTGGACGCGACAGGCCGTAAGCCGCGTCCCCGGTTGACCTTCCCGAACAAGCCAGCCTGTGTCCTTCTTGGGGGTTACCACACCGACCCTCGAAGGACACAGGCATGGACGCCACCCGTGTTCGCATTC
>JANNDF010000755.1:0-2040 GCA_031387445.1 Planctomycetia bacterium | reverse complement strand
AGCGGGAGCGAGCACAGCGGCCAGGTCGGAGCGGAGTTGGGCCAGTGCGGCGGTGAGTGTCGGGACCAAGTTCGGCACCTCGGAGGTGACGAAACGGTAGGACGCCAAAGGACTTGCACGCTAACTGAATGGCATTCGGGTTCTACCGCCCGACGCCGTTCTCCGCCCCGATCACGAGGAACCACCCCCGCCGCCCAAGAAGGCGAAGGGGGGAGCGCCCGGCCGGGGTGAGCGGTTCGCCGTGCTGAACACGTTCACTGACTTCACCCTCAGCGGGCTGACCGGGGCGGAGGTGAAGGTGTGGCTCATCCTGTTCCACGACACCAAGAAGACCGGCACCGCCCGCACCGGGCAAGCGGACATCGCGCGCCGGGCGGGGGTGACTGTTCGGGGGGTGCAGAAGGTGCTCGACAAGCTCACCGCAAAGGGGCTGGTGACGGTGGTACGCCGCGGCCGGCTGAACTGCGGGCCGTCAATCTACCGTGCTCACCCGTCACCCGCATGACGAACAGCGGGTGCGGGAACCTGCGAACCGGGGTTCGCCTATCCCAGAATGGGACCAGTGCGACGCCACCGCTCGGCGCTCTGGCGTCGCTGACATCGGATCGGAATCGGAATCCGAGGTGGCGCGACGCCGCCACCGTCGGGTATAGTTCTCCCTCCTTTGGCCGGTCGGTGGGGTGCGACCTGAGAACCGCCCCCCGCCGGCCGTGCCGTTCTCAGAAAGGTTCCCACCCCATGCCGAAGCCGTTCAAGCTGCAAAGCACCCGCACGCTTCCCCCCGACGCCGACATCGTTCCGCACGACGGCAAGCCGCACGTCCGCCTGCGGGAGCGGAACCGCACCATGCTGTTCCCGCTGACCAAAGACGGGCGGAAGTACCTCCGCCCGTCGAAGTGCTGGTACTTCGAGTACAAGGACGCCGCCGGCACCGTCCGCCGCAAGAAGGGGTTCGGCGACCTGAAGGCGACGGAACAGCTCGCCGCCGAGACGGAGCGGAAGGTGTCGCGGGTGGGCGCGGGCATGATCGACCCGGCGGAGGAACACGCCCGCCGCCCGTTCGCCGAACACGTCGCCGAGTACGCCGCCCACCTGGAAGCGAAGGGCGACACCGGCGAGCACGTCAAGAAGACGATGGGGCTGATTCGCGCCCTGTTTGCCGGGGCGGGGTTCGTATTCCTCCGCGACGTAGACACGGCGAAGGCGAACGAGTGGCTGAACGCCCTCCGCCGCGACGGTGCCGCCGTGGAACTGCCCGCCGGGGTGGACGGCTTCACCCCGAAACACGCCGCCGAACTGTTGGGCGTCACCCGGAGCGCGGTCGGGAAGAACCTCCGCCGGTTGGGGCTGACCGCCACCGGAGTAGGCAAAACCCGTCGTATCCCCCGCACCACCGTGGAAGCCCTGGCACTCATCCGGGCGAAAGGGTGCGGGCCGCAACAGCGGAACCACTACGTTCGCGCCGTCCGCGGGTTCTTCCGCTGGCTGGTGAAGGCGAAGCGGGTCGGGGCGAACCCGTTGGACGCGCTCGGGTTCGACAAGGCGACCGCCGAAGACATCCGGCACGCCCGCCGGGAGCTGACGGCCGATGAACTCCGCCGCCTGTTCGACGCCACCCGCGCCAGCACCCTCACGTTCCGCGAGCTGACGGGCGAAGATCGGTACGCGCTGTACCTGACCGCCGCCGGGATCGGGTTCCGGGCGAACGCCCTGGCGAACCTGACCCCCGAGCAGTTCGACTTCGCCGCCAACACCGCCACTCTCTCCGCCCGGCTGAACAAGTCCCGCAAGGTGAAGGTGCAACCCGTTCCGCCGGACGTGGCCGCCGAGTTGGTGAAGTACCTCGCCAACAAGCCGAGCGGCAAACTCGTGTGGGGCGGAACGTGGGCGGAAAAGGGGGCCGACATGCTCCGCATCGACCTGGACGCCGCGGGCATCGCCTACGCCGTGGGCGGGGCGCACCGACCCCCGCACCCCCCCATACACCCCCACCCGCCCAACAAACACAAGCCACCGAAATCAACAACAAAACACAACAAA
>JANNDF010000729.1:0-8653 GCA_031387445.1 Planctomycetia bacterium | reverse complement strand
CCCGCGTGAGCGGGCTGGTGTTGTACCAGCCCGCTCACGCGGGCCGCTCGCCGTTCAACTCCTGAGGACCGCAGGATGCGCTCCCTTGTCGCCGCCGTCGTACTCCTGATTGCCGCCTGGCCCGTCGCCGCCTGTTCGGTGTGCGGGCCGGCGCTGCTCGGCAAGAACACCCTCCGCGAAGAGTTGACCCAGGCGAAGGCGGCCGTGGTCGGCACTCTCAAGAACCCGAAGCCGAACCCGAGCGGCACCGGCGGGACGACTGAATTCCACTTCGCCAAGAAACTCAAGACCGCCGCCATCGTGGAGAAGAAGGACGGGTTCACCATCCCGCAATACTTCCCGGTGGTGGGCGATACCAAGCCCGACTACCTGTTCTTCTTCGACGAGGCGAACGGCGAGCCGATCGTCACCGGCGGAGTGCCCTCGTCGGCCGCGGTGGTGGACTACCTGACCGCCGCCACCAAAATCGACTCGAAGGACACGGCGGCACGACTGGCCTTCTACTTCAAGCACCTCGACGCCGCCGACGCGACCGTCGCCGCGGACGCCTTCCTCGAATTCGCCAAGGCTCCCGACGCGGACATCCTGAAAGCGAAGGCCGGGTTCGACGCCGACCGCCTGGTGAGGCTGCTCGCCAACCCGAAAACGCCCGACGAACGGCTGGGGGTGTTCGCCGCGCTACTCGGCCTCTGTGGGGAACCGAAACACACCGCGGTGTTCGCTGACATGCTGAAGGAACCCGTTTCCGAGCGGGTGCGTGCGAGCCTCGGCGGGGTGCTGGCCGGGTTCGTACTGCTCGACCCGAAGGCCGGGTGGAAGGCGGTGGGCGGGGTGCTGGGAGACGACAAGCGGCCGTTCGAGCAGCGGTTGTCGGCACTGGGCACCGTGCGGTTCCTGCAAGCGACCCGGCCGCAGGCGAAGGCCGACGTGCTCGCCGTGTGCCGCGGGATGCTGGCCAGCAGCGACTTCGCTGACCTGGTGGTTGAAGACCTCCGCCGGTGGGGGTGGTGGGATCTGTCGGCCGACGTGTTCGCAGTCTGGGGCCAACAGGCCGGCGAGGTGCGGGAGGTGAAGAAGGCGATCCTGCGTTACGCCATCGCCTGCCCGAAAGCGGACGCGAAGACGTTCCTCGATTCCGCCCGTAAAACCGATGCGAAACTGGTGGCACAAGTGGAACAAAGCGAAAGGCTCAAGAAGTGAGGCGGTGGCGGACGGGCTATACTTCCCGCACCCGCACCCGCACACACCACACAGCCATGACCCGCACCCTCGCCATCCTGCTCGCCCTGGTCCTTCCCGCCGTCGCGTTCGCCGCCGACCCGAACTCCGGCCGCTGGGTCGGGCGGTGGAGCAGCGACGGCGGCCACTCAGGGCCGCTTCGGGCGAACATCACACCCACCACCACCGGGTACACTGCCACTTTCGCCGGCCGGTTCGCCGTCGTGGTGCCGTTCGTGTACCGCACCCCCCTCAACGTCGTCGGCGCGAGCGGCGAGGTGGTGTACCTGTCGGCCGAGCGCCGATTGCCGCTGTTCGGCACCTTCCGCACCGACGCGGTCGTCACCCCCGGCACATTCGACGCCACCTTCCGCTCCGGCCGCGATTCCGGCCGATTCACCCTGACCCGCTGAGCGGCCGAACGATCTGGCATCCGAGTTGCAAGCTGCGGACCCCATTCGCAGCGACACAGGATTTCAGTCGATGGCTGTTACTGAAGGCGTCTGGCTGGTCCCGCCGGGGCTCCTGCGGCCGTCCACCCTGATCCTGTTGAGTGTGGTGATCGGGGGAGTAATCGTCGCGGCGCTGTTCAAACTCGGCATCGTTGATCGGGTGTTGAACCTGGTGGGGGCGGTAGTGCGGTGGGGGGTGCGGGCGGGGTTCCGGACGTGGGAGCGGGGGTTGTCGTGGGCACCGTGGCCGGTGTTCGCCGCCGCCGTCGCCGGGCTGCTGGCCGTGGGCGTGTTGCTGGCCGGTTGGGTGCCGGTGCTCGCCGTGCCGATCGCCCTCGCCCCCCTCATCGCCGGGGTGCTGGCGACGCTGGCGTACATGTTTATCGACGTGGAGCGGTACGAGGTGGCCCGCGGGTACAAGGCGCTGCACAACCCGATGAAGGGGCAGCGGCTGGCGGGCGAACTGGTGAAGCACGGGCACGCGGTGGGCGTGCCGCTGCTGGCGGCGGCGGCGGTCGGGATGTTCGGCGGGTTCGCCCTGCTCAACCTGGCGCTCTTCAACTTGATCGGTACGACGTGGTACAGCCAGCCGGCCGACACACCCACGTACCCCGACTTCATCGCCTCCGCACTCGTTCACCTGCTGAGCGTGGTGGACCTGCTCAACCTGCTCGACACCCAACACCTGGCGCATGTGGTGGTGCCGCGGCCTGAGTCGGAAGTGGCGAAGGCGGCGCTGGGCGGGTTCAAGACGTTCCTCACGGTCGTCCTGCTCCAGCAAATATTCGCCTCCGTGCGGCGTGGGAAGGTGCTGGCCGAGACCATCGCCGACTTCTGGAGTCCGCACCCGCCCATCCACGACCGGGCGCGGGCGTCGTTGCCCCAGTACGGGGCGGCGGCCCTCTCCCCCCTCCTCCTCTCCCTCGGTCGAGTCGATTCGCTCACCCAGGAGCAGCGGCAGCAGTTACCGGCCGTGCTGGCCACCGTCGGCCCGGCCGCCGTCCCGCACCTGCTCGCCCGCCTGGATGACCCGAACGAACACGTCCGCGCGGTGGCAGCGTCGGCCCTCGGGCACCTGCGGGCGGCAGCGACGGTGACGCAGGTGGCCCGTCTGATCGACGACCCGAGCGAGCTGGTGCGGCTCAGCGTGGCCGAAGCTCTCGGCGAGATGGGCGGCCGCGGGTGGCCGCCGCCGATCGACCGTCGCCGGCAGCGTGAGTGGTGGAAACCCTTGCGCTTCTGGCGACCGAATCGAGTGGAAACCGAGGCCGATGCCACAGCGGCGCTGCTCGCCGCCCTCCGAACTGCTCTGGCCGACCCGACCGCCGCGGTCCGCGCCGCCGCCGCCGAATCCGTCGCTCGGCTGGGTCCGAAAACTGCCGCCGAACTCACCCCGCATCTGATGGAACGCACCGCCGACGAGGACGAGACGGTGCGGGTGCGCGCGATCACCGCCATCGGGGTGGTGGGGGTCGATCACCCGGAAACGGTGCCGGCACTGGCCGCACTGCTCGCCGACCCGAGTCAGGCGGTTCGCGCCGCCGCCGCCAATGCACTCGGCGCTCTCAAGGGCCAAGCGACGGCCGCCGTCTCTGCTCTGGTGCCCCTCCTTCAAGACCGAGACGAAACGGTTCGAACGGCGGCGGCCGACGCCATGGGGCGAATCGGCACCCTGCCCCAAGCGGCCGCCGAAAGTCTGGCGGAAGGGCTGGCGAGCGCTGACACCGTCGTCCAGGCGAGGACGGCGGAGGCGCTCGGGAACATCGGCGAAGCCGCCGCCGATGTGGCCCCGGCACTGGTGCAGGCGGCGGACGACGACAACGACCGGGTGCGGGCGAAGGCCATTGAGGCGCTCGGGCGGATCGGTGAAGCGGCCGCGACGGTGGCCGTGCCGCGGCTGGTGCGGGCGCTCCGCGACCCGGACGATTGGGTGAGCGCGCTGGCCGCCGAGGCTCTCGGCGAGATGGGCGGGTCGGCCGACGCCGCTCTTCCCGCGCTGGTACGGTCCCTGACCCACACGAACACACAAGTGCGGGCGAACGCGGCCGAGGCGATCGGCAAGTTGGGTCCGGCGGCCGTGTCTGCGGTGCCGGCCCTGGAACGCGCCGCCGACGACGCCGACGGGGGCGTGCGGCTGAAGGCGGTGGGGGCGCTCGGCGGGATCGCCCGCCCGCGGCCGTCCACCACCCGCGTCCTCCGGGCCGCGCTCGCCGACCCCGACCCGCACTTGCGGGAAGCGGCCGCGGCCGCGTTCGGCGAATGCGGCACCGCCGACGCCGACGTGCAAGCCGCCCTGCTCGCCCTGCTCGACGACCCGAACGACGGGGTGAAGTTGCGGGCCGTGCAAGTGCTGCCGCGGTTGGCCGGCGACGGGGCGGACGTGGTGGACGGGCTGACCCGTCGGCTGGTCGAAGACGACAGCGACCGGGTGAAAGGTGAAGCCGCCCGCGCGCTCGCCCAGATCGGACCGGCCGCGGCACCTGCCGGGATGGCCCTGCTGCGGGCAGTTCAGACGGGCGAAGCGGGCGTGCGGGAAGAGGCGATGCGGGCGATGGTGATGGTGCAACCGCCGGAGGCGTACGAGGCTTTCACGACCGGCCTGCGGGACGCCGAAGTGGGGGTGCGGACGCTCGCCTCGGCCGGCTGGCGGCGGGCGGCGGACATCCCCGAGACGGCGATTTTGGCCCTGATCGAAGCGTTACACGACCCCGAGTTGCAGGTGCGTGCGAACGTCGCCCATGCCTTCGGGCGGATGAACCCCGTGCCGGCCGAAGCAGTGCCGCTGTTGGCCGAGTGCCTGTCGTCCACCGACGGCGGGTTACGGCTGAACGCCGCCCTTGCCCTCCTCGCCGCCGCCGGCCGGTCCGCCTTCGACGCCCTCCGCCCGCTGCTCGACGACCCGAATCCCCGTCTGCGGCTGATCGCCGCCCGCCGACTACTCACCGAGGAACCACTGGACACGCACACTGCGGAGGTCATCGCCGCGGCGGTGGTCGACCCGAATCCGTCCATTCGCAAGGCGACCACCGAGTTAATCGCCAACCTGAGCACGCCCGCCGTGCCGACCGTGTTGGCCGCCCTGCGGGCGCGGCTTGAAGGCGAACACGAGAGCGGGCCGCGCGACGCACTCACCGCGGCGATTGAAAAGGTGGAACTCCTGCCCCCGGCTCCGGACGCGACCGCAACAACCGCCGCGGCGGTGTGACGACGGCGACCGTTTCACCCCGCGTACTCGGCGTACACCTGGGCGAACTGCCGGTGCATGTCGCCGAAGATGGCGGACAGGTTCGGGTCGAAGTGCCCCGGCGACTGGTTGAGGATGATGTCCACCGCTTCGGCGTGCGAGTACCCCGGCTTGTACACCCGCGGGGAGCGGAGGGCATCGTACACGTCGGCCACGGCCACGATGCGGGCCGAGAGCGGAATGGCCTCGCCGGCCAGTCCGTCCGGATACCCGCGGCCGTTCCACTTCTCGTGATGGCTGCGGGCGATCTCGCGGGCGGTGAACAGGAACGCGGTCGCGAACTGGTACTGCTTGCACACCTCGGCCAGCGTGTCGGCCCCGGCCGCCGCGTGCCTTTTCATCACGTTGAACTCTTCTGGCGTCAGCTTGCCGGGCTTGTTCAGGATGGCGTCCGGAATGGCCACCTTGCCGATGTCGTGCAGCGGGGCGGCCTGCTCGATGGCTTGCCGCACGTCGGGCGTCAGGCGGTCGGCGAACGGCGGGGTGCGGGCGGCCGCCTCGCCGAGAAAGGCTGAGTACCGCTGCAACCGGAGCAGGTGTCCGCCCGTCTCGTTCGACCGCGCCTCAACCAATTTGGCCAGCGCCAGCACCAGCGCACCGCGGGCGGCCACCAACTCCCCGTCTCGGCTGCCGAGAGCCTGTTCCATTTCGATGTTTGCCCGTGCCACCGTCCGGTTCAGCCGGTCGGTGCGGTCTTGCGCCTGCTTCAGCCTCAGCGCCGCACTCACCCGCGCCTTCAGTTGGATCAGGCTGAAGGGCTTGGACAGGAAGTCGTCCGCGCCGACGTCCAGGGTGCGGGACAGCACGTCCCCGTCGCCCGATCCGGACACCACCAGCACTTTCAGGTGCGGGGAGAGCGATCGCCCGCGGACCTGCCGCAACACTTCCTGCCCGCTCATCCGCGGCATTTCCATGTCCAGCAGCATCACGTCGTAGGCCTTCGCGGACACGGCGGCGATGGCGTCGATGCCGTTGTCCACCTCGTCCACGCGGATGCCGAAGGTGGAGAACACCGACCGGAAGAGCGACCGCACCTCCCGGTCGTCGTCCACGACCAGCACCTGCGGCGCGGCCGGAATCGGGGTGACATCGACGCCGAGGGCGGGGGCGGGGGCGGTCATTCCGGGCCTACTGTCGGAGAACTTGCGAAAGTCCGGCCGGGCGACGACATCCGGCACCACTGCATGGTGGCACGGTCAACTATCGAAGGTCGTGTGCGTCTTATAGCTCAATCTTGGGCACCAATGGCAACATTCGCGGCAATTGCCCGGCACGAATCAGGCGACAGTCAAATCCTGCGACCGGGTCGAAACGCGGTCAGCACTTCTTCGGCGGGTGGGCAATCTCGGTCGCCCACCCGCGGTCGTCGTCCTTCAATTTCACATCTCCCGGCAGCGGCTTGGTGTAGTCGAGCACCGTCTCGAACCGCCCGGTTTCGTAAGCCCGCACCACCGCCAGTTGCAGGTCCAGCACCGTGTCACGGTCGTCGGCGGCCAGCGGCAGCTTGAACTTGGGCAGCCGCTTGCGAATGCCGAAGGCGTAGATTTCGTGCCGGTCTGGGGTGCCACCGCGGGTGACGCAGACGGTGTGGTCGTAGGGCGGCAGGGCTTGGCGGTCCAGATCGACCGGCGGGCGGCCTTGCGTCAGCAGGTCGATCTCCACCACCCCGGCGCGGTCGGTCTGGGCGGCGGTGCGGGTGGCCAGAAACGCCGACCGGCCGGCGGTCGTGGTGCGGTTGCCGACGGACACCACCTCGACCAACGTCACCAGCCGGCCGTCGGTGCGGCTGCGGATTTCGATGTACTCCTCGGCGTGGTTCTCCTTCGTGACCGACGTGAACAGAATCAACTCGGACGTGTACGTGCGGGGCACCACCCGCGCACGGTAGCGGTCCACCAGCCCGGGGAGCAGCATCTGGTAGACGGCCGCAACGAGGTGCCGGTGGAAGGACGGCCACACCGCCGGGTGTTCGAGGTACGGGTCCATTCCGGGAAACGGGCTGGGCACGGCGGTCGCCTCCTGGGGTAGGCCGGTTGGTGTGCGAGTGGTACAGCGATTGTACCGCCTGCGCCGGCCGTGTGGGAAGCGTTCGTGCGCGGAGGTGGTCAGTTCGTGGGGGATACGAGCGGGGCGAGGTGCGACGGGGCGGCGAGCACGCGGCCCGATTTCGGCTCCACCGTCCAGATGACGAGCCGTTCCACCTGTGACTCCGGTTCGACGACGTACCGGAACTGGAACGCCTGGCCCCACGGGTCGATCAGCGCCTGTTCGCCGTCGGCGGCGAACTCTGCGAGCGTGCCAAGCGAATCGAGTTTCTCGTCGTGCTTGGCCAGGTACGACTTCGCGCACGTCTGGAGCTTCTCCGCCTTCACGACGGCCGCGGCTTCTTTCGTGTCGGTGGCGTCCAACGCGCCACACCCGACCACGACCAACACGAGCAACGGGAACACGCGGCGCATGGCGAACCCTCCGGGTGACATGAGGAGGGTACGGCGGCGATGTGAGATGGCGGTGAAAAGGCGAGCCGGGAGCGTGAGCGACCGGAGGTGTTCTGCTCCGGTCCCTCACGCTCCCGGCTCGTGCGATCCGCGTCACTTCTTCAGCGTCTGCCGCGTGACCACCAGTTCGTACTTGCCGCCGCGGTTCACGCACTCGAACTTCGTCTCCTCGATGTCCTCCGACCGCCGCTGCTGGAACCCCACTTCCTTCTTCGCCAGTTCCTTTTCCGTCTCCTTCGGGAAGAATGCCCAGAACCCCTTCGGCAGGTTTCCCAGGCCGAGCGACTCGCCCACCTGCTGCCGCGACAGGGCCGTGTAGTCGCTGAACTGCACCAGTCCGGACAACTCGTTCCAGTCGGCTTCGGTCATCAGCTTGCCTTGCGGCGGGTTCCCGTTCAGGTCGCGGAAGAGGGTGGCCCCCTTGCCGTCGGCGGTGGGCACGATGACCTTCGCGCCGAGTGCCTTCAACTGGTCCAGATAGTCCCGTCCGTTGGCCGTGCGGAAGGCGATCACCCACCGCATGGTGCGGGCGCGGGTGCTGTCCGACCCGGTGCCGGTGCCGGCCCCATTCGGATTGTCCCCGGTGCCCCCCCTGCCCGTCTTGCCGTCCCCTTGCTTCTGCCCGAGGCCGAGCATCTTGTCGCGAATTTGGTCGCTCAGCGCGGCGTACGGAGCGGTCTTCGAGTCCGTGAGGGGGATCGCAGAGTTCGGGTCTTCCAGTTTGAACTTGTTGGCCAGGTCTTCCTTGAAAGAGGGCAACGCATCCAGATCGGGCAGAATGTCCTTCGCGTCATCGCGGGTCGGTGCGTTCGCGCCGAGCACCTTCGGGTCGATGTCGCCCCCGCTGCCGGCCTCCCCTTCCCCGCTGGCGTCATCCCCGGAGAACGCGCCGAGCTTCGGGCCGGGCTTGTAATCACTCGAAGGCAGACCCGAGCAAACCATGAGCATTGACACCAACATCAGCGCGAGAGCGATGGCCAAGGCCGACGTGACATACGAGATGGGCATCTCAAACCGCGGCGAATACGTCTGCCAGAAGGTGCCCTCCGGCTCGTCAGGCTCGGCGGTTTGGGTGGCGCCGTCGTCACGGTCATCGAAGTCGTCGTCGCGGTCGTTGATGTTCTCGCGTGGCATGGGATCGGCTCCGCGTGGGGCATTCACCGTGTTTAACGTACCCGATGGCGGAAGGTTTGCAAAGAACGAGTCAGTTCTGGCGAGCCGTGCTCCGTGAGGAGCCGGGT
>JANNDF010000726.1:0-7961 GCA_031387445.1 Planctomycetia bacterium | reverse complement strand
CGCGCGAGCGAGGGGCCAACGGCTCTTGCGGAAGACCAGAAGGTGACGGGTGTCGTTCCGCCCCAGGTTCTTTGGTGAACTGACTGGCCCCTCGCTCGCGCGTCGGGCTAACAAGTCGGCGAGCGAGGGGGCCGGGGGGTGAGGTCTCTTGGGTCTCGCCTTTCGGGTTCATCTGCGGTATTCTTCCGCCCATGCTCACCCCACCCGCCCCCGCCACGTCGTCGGACGTTCCGGCCGACGTGCCGCAGCCCGTCCGCACGTTCGCCCCCACGCCGATCCTGTGGCGGGCGGCCATCCTCGCCGGGGTGGTCGTGCTCGGCGGGCTGGCCTACGCCACGCACGGGGTGCTCGGCCCGCGGGGGCAGGCGGCGTTCGGCGTGGTCTGCTTCATCGCCCTGGCCGCCGCGTTCAGCAAGAACCTGCGGGCGGTCAACTGGAAGACGATCGGCTGGGGCATCGCCCTGCAACTGTTCCTGGCGCTCGCCGTCACCACCACCGAGTGGTACTGGGTGGTGGTGCAAGCGGCGCTCTTCGTGGCGCTCGCCGCGGTCAGCGGGGTGCGGCGGTTCCACCTGAAGAAGGCGGACGAACCGCCGGTCGTGTTCAACAACTGGGTGCGGTTCACGCTCCTGTGGCTGCTGCTCGGCCTCGGCTGCCCCGGCTGGGTGCAGTGGGTGTTCCAGCAAGTGGGGACCGGCATCGGGGTGCTGGTGGACTGCTCGGACAAGGGGGCCGACTTCGTGTTCGGCGACCTGTCGAAAGTGAACGGCAAGGCCGGGTTCGTGTTCGCCTTCAAGGCGCTGCCGCCGATCATCTTCGTGTCCGCCTTCTTCAGCGTGCTCTACTACTTCGGCCTGCTCCAACTCGTGGTGAAGGTGTTCGCCAAGGGCATGATGCACCTGATGGGCACGAGCGGGGCGGAGACGCTGAGCGTGTCGGCCAACGTGTTCATGGGGCAAACCGAAGCGCCGCTGATCGTGAAGCCGTTCGTGCCCCGCATGACCGAGAGCGAGCTGTTCACCCTGATGGCGAGCGGGATGGCGCACATCTCCGGCGGCATGATGGCCGTGTACATCTCGTACGGGGCCGACCCGGTGAGCATCCTGAGTACGTGCGTGATGGCCTGCCCGTGCAGCCTCTACCTGGCCAAGCTGGTGGTGCCCGAGTTGGCCCGCCCGGTGACGGCCGGCGACGCCAGCATTGTGGTGGAGAAGGGCGCGGTGAACCCCATCGACGCCGCCGCCACGGGCATCAAGGACGGGCTGTTCCTGGCGCTGAACGTGGCCGCCATGCTCATCGGCTTCCTGGCCTTCATCGCCCTGTTCGACGCGATTCTGGGGGCGTTCAGTCCGGGGCTGAACCTGCGGACCATCTTCGGCTGGGCGTTCAGCCCGGTGGCCTTCCTGATGGGCGTGGACCCGAACGAGTCGTTCACCGTCGGCCAGTTGCTCGGCACCAAGCTGGCGGCGAACGAGCACGTCGCGTACCTGGATTTGAAGAAACTGGTCCACCCGGAGGACGGAAGCCCTCCACTCATCTCCGAGCGGGGCCGCAAGCTGGCGGTGTACGCGCTCACCGGGTTCGCCAACTTCGCCAGCATCGGCATTCAACTCGGCGGCATCGGGGCGATGGCCCCGGAGCGGCGGAAGGACCTGGCCCGGCTGGGGCTGCGGGCGCTGTTCGTCGGGTTCGTGGTGACGCTCATCAACGCGGCCGTGGCCGGCGTTCTGCTGGGGTGAAGAAAAATGCGCCACGGATGAACACGGATGAAGGGCAGGATCGGAGAAGAATCAGACTCACCACAGAGGCACAGAGACACAGAGAAGACAGGAGGAGTGAGTTCAGAACCACTCTCTTCTGGCTTCTCTGTGCCTCTGTGGTGAGTCCTCCTGATCTGTGCCTTCCATCCGTGTTCATCCGTGGCAAGCCCACTTCCCGTTCTAAGCTGCGGTGCCTGCGTTTCCGCACCGGAGTCCGACGGACATGGCTTCCGCCGTATTAAACCACTCTTCGATAGGTGTCACCCGTTTCACCGGCTCCCCGCTCGACCTGCCCAGGCGTGCCCACAGCCTGCTCGTCGAGCGGTTCCCGGCGATCCGCGTGCGGCACAAGCCGCTGTCCATCCTGCGGCAAGAAGCGAGGCGGGCGCTGGAACAATTTTTGGACGCGCAACAGCCGCCGATGGCCAAACCGGAGCGGGACAAGCTGATCGACGAAGTGCTCGGCGAGGCGCCCGGGTTCGGCCCGCTGGAGGAACTGTTCCGCGACGAGGCGGTGAAGGAGGTCATGCTGCTGGCGGCGGCGCAAGTGATCGCCAAAAAGGAGACCGGGTGGGTGCCGACGAGCGTGCGGTTCCGCGACGTGGTCCACCACCGCAACTACGTCCGCCGGCTGGCCGACACCGGCGAACCACTGGTGGCGAACGGCATTCCCACCGACGGCGCGTTCGACGTGCGGCTGGCGAACGGCTTCCGGGTGATCGGGGTGATCCCGCCGGACGTGCTCGACCAACCGCCGCTGGCCGTGTTCGTCCGCGGGCAGGCCTCCCCGGTGATGGCCACGC
Source organism: Planctomycetia bacterium (assembly GCA_031387445.1). GTDB lineage: Bacteria > Planctomycetota > Planctomycetia > Gemmatales > Gemmataceae > JALHQU01. Next base: position 5,398 of record JANNDF010000726.1, on the reverse strand, counting down.
CGGGCCCGATCGGGTTGCCCATCCCGCCGGTCGGGTCGGGCGTCACCACCATCCCGCTCAGCCGCCTGCCCCAGCCGTCCAAGTCGGGGTCGGGCGTGGTGTCGGTGAGCGATCTGGTTCGCGGGTCGTCGGCCTCCGGCTCGTCCCCCAAACCCGAACCGCCCCGCCCGACCCCGCTGCCGATGCCCGAGGCCGCGCCGGTGTCCGAGTTCTACATCCCGGCGCACGTGGACGCGAAGGAGCGGATGCGGCGGAAGGTGAGCGAGCGGATCATTCGCAAGTGCGCCGCCGCCGGCGTGTACGACCTGTCGGCCATCCCCGCGGCCGAGTTGCGGCGGGTGATTCTGGCGCACGTGGAGGAGCTGAACACCGAGCAGCGGCAGCAGATGAGTGACCAGGAGATGCAGATCGCCGCGCTGGAGATCTTCACCGGCATGCGGCGGTGAAGAAGTGGTGCCGCTCGGTGGGCGGCACCGTCTTCGGCCCGAAGGGCGTCGTTCAAACAGCACAGGGGAGGGGGCTGATGCCCCCTCCCCTGTTGCGTTGCGTCAACAGCCCGCTCACCAGCCCCGCGGTTGCGGCTCTTGCAGGGTGAGCCGCGGGCCGTTGGGCTGCGGGCGGTGGCCGCCCTGGAAAGCCGGGAAGCCGCCGCGGATGTGCGGGCCGACCTGCTGCCCGTGCCCCGACCCGGTGGCGTGCGTCAGGTGGATGACGTCCTTCGGGGCGTCGTTCATCAGCTTGCCGTCGGCCATCTCGATGACGCGGTCGGCGTAGCTCAACAGCCGCGGGTCGTGCGTCACCACCAGCACCGTCGCACCCCGCTGGCGGGCGACCCCGTGAAGCAGTTCGATCACCTGTTGGCCGTTCTCCCAGTCGAGGGCGCTGGTCGGCTCGTCGGCGAACAGGAAACTGGGGTTCTTGACCAGCGCCCGGCCGATGGCCACCCGCTGCTTCTCCCCTCCACTCATTTGCGCCGGCCGCAGGTGCAGTTTGTTCCCCAGCCCGAGTTGGCTCAGCACCGCTTCGCTCCGCTTGCGGGCCTCACGCGCGCTCACACCCTCGCCCCACCGCAGCACGATTTCCAGTTGCTCGCGGGCGGTTAACGCCGGGAACAGGTTGTACCCCTGGAACACGTAGGAGCAGTGCTTGAGGCGGAAGCGTTCCAGTTCCGGCTCGCTCATCCGCCAGATTTCCTGGCCGAGGGCCGACACCCGCCCGTCGCACGGCCGCAGCAGGGCCGACAGCACCGCCAACAGGGTCGTCTTGCCGCTGCCGCTCGGCCCCATGAGCAGGTTCAACTCATTCGGCCGCAGTTCCACCGACACGCCTTGCAGGGCGAACGTCTTTTGCGAACCGGCACCGAAGCTCCGGAGCAGGTCGTGGCCGATGAGCGACGAACTGGGGCGGACGATGGCGGCGGGGGCTTTCAGAGGTGCCGGGGCTGGCGTCGGCTGTTCCACTCGTGCGGCCTTCCGGATCGGCTTCTTCTTCTTCCGGAAGTAGCGAAGCAACGAAAAGCGGGACAGCAATCGGGCGACGACGCGGGCCATCTTGGGAATCCTCGGTGTGATGGTGAGTCCAGGCAAATCAACGGCGGAGAGATTGCTCCTTTCGGTGTTGGCGCAAAAAGGAACGCGACGGCGGGTTCAGCTTGCCCTAAAACCGCACAATCGACGGGGTCGGTAGGGTTCGCTGATTATGCGAGCATACCAGAGCATCGGCAACAGGGCTGTCTAAATTGAGCCACTTTCGCGCTTTACCCAATCCGAAAAGTGGCCGGGGTTGGGTCGGCGAAAATCGTCCGCCTGAAACGATTAACCCGATTGCGAGCAAGGGTTTGCTCCGGCAAACTGGGATGGCAATTTTGACGCAATTTGGGTCGGGAGCGAATGTGCGGTTATGATGACTTTTTGCGATTTTTTGGCCGTAACGGTCCTCCGGTGAGCCGCGATGCCCGCCCAACCGCCCGAACGTGAACTCTCGCTCCAGTCGGTCCGGACCGCCATCGCCGGATCTGACGGTTGGGCGGAGGTGGTGGCCGCGCTCGACCGCCGCGAGGCGGCGACGCTGGACGGCGCCTGGGGGTCGAGCGCGGCTGCCGCGGCGGCCACCCTTGCGGACGGTCGGGCCGCCCCCATTCTAATTGTGGTGCCGCATCTGACCGACGTCGGCCCGTGGCGGGAGGACATCGCCAGTTTCAGCGGCACCCGCCCGACCGTCTTCCCCGCATTCGAGACGTGGCCCCCGCCCGACAAACCCGGCAAGGTGAGCGCCGAGACGGGCGAGCGGTTGCGGGTGTTGCAGAATCTCACGAGCCGGAAGCGTGAGCGACGGGAGGAAGAGGTTGCCGTCGCTTACGCTTCTGGCTCGTTACTCATCCTCGCCCCCATTGCGGCCGTCATCCAGCCGGTGCCGCCGCGGGGTGACCTGGCCACCAACAGTCGCCGCATCGCCGTCGGCGACACCCTCGACCCCGACGACTTCCTGAAGTGGCTGGCCGACGCCGGGTACAAGCGGGCGGACGCAGTCGAGTTCGCCGGCGAGTTCGGCCGCCGCGGGGGGATCATCGACCTGTTCCCGCCCGACGCCCCCGACCCGGTACGGCTCGAATTCTTCGGCGACGACCTGGAGTCCATCCGAACCTTCACCGCCCAGACGCAACGCAGCCTGGCCAAGAAGACCGAGTTGACCATCCTCTCGCTGAACAGCAAGAGCGGCGGGCGGAGCATGGGCTTCCTGCTCGACTACTTTCCGCCGGAATCGGTGGTGGTGCTGGTGGAGCCGAACGACCTGTCGGAGCAGGCGAAACACTTCTTCGAGCGGGTGGCCGTGACCGACGGCCTGTTCACCGCGGAAGGGGCGTTCGCCAACCTGCTCACGCACCCGACGGTCACGCTCTCGGCCATGCCGCGGTCGAGCACCGAGGCGTCGGCGCACTTGCGGGTGGAGAGCATCGAGCGGTTCAGCGGGAACGTGCAGAAGGTCCGGGACGAGTTGGATGCCATCGCGGCATCCGACCGCGTGCTGATTGCCTGTCAGACCGACGCCGAAGTTCACCGCCTGACCGACGTGCTGAAGGCCGGCAAGCTGGCGGAGTCGGATCGGTTGCGGGTGGTCACGGGACACGTGCGGAAGGGGTTTCGGATCATCCGTAGCCTCGAGCCGCAGGCGAGCGCGTCGAAGAAATTCACCCCCACGCGCTCGCCTGCGGCTCGCGGCTACGAGACGGGCCTCGTCGTCATCGGCTCGCACGAGCTGTTCCACAAAGACCTGCTGCCGCCCGGTGTGAAACTCCCCGCCGCCCGCGGCCGGCGGGTGGAATCGCGGGCCATCGACACCTTCCTCGACCTGAACGACGGCGATTACGTCGTCCACATCGCGCACGGGATCGCACGGTTTCGCGGGATGAAGATGCTGTCGAAGCAGTCCGCCGAACAGGACGGGGACCCGGAGCGGATGGCGACCGACGCGGTGGAAGAACACCTGATCCTCGAATTCCGCGACGGTGTGTTGCTGTACGTCCCCGCCTCGCGGATCGACCTGGTGCAGCGGTACGTCGGCGGGCAGCAGTCGGCACCGGAACTGAGCAAGCTGGGCGGCACGTCGTGGGGGCGGAAGAAGGACAAGGTGGCCGAGGCGGTGATGGACATGGCCGCCGAGATGATCCGCGTGCAGGCGGTGCGGGCGACGCTGCCGGGGTTCAGCTTCCCGCCCGACTCGGAATGGCAGAAGGAGTTCGAGGACGCCTTCCCGTATCAGGAGACGCCCGACCAGGCGACGAGCATCACCGAGATCAAGGGCGACCTGGAAAAGCCGAAGCCGATGGACCGCCTGCTCTGCGGCGACGTGGGCTACGGCAAGACGGAGGTGGCCGTGCGGGCGGCGTTCAAGGCCATCGACAGCGGCAAGCAGGTGGCGGTGCTCGCCCCGACCACGGTGCTCGCGGAGCAGCACTTCCGCACCTTCACCCAGCGGCTGGCCGAGTACCCGTTCACCGTGGAGTGCCTGAACCGCTACCGCGCCCCGAAGGTGCAGCGTGACATCATCAAGCGGCTCGCCGAGGGGAGCGTCGACGTGATCATCGGCACGCACCGGCTGGTGAGCAAGGACGTGAAGTTCAAAGACCTGGGGCTGGTGATCGTCGATGAAGAGCAGCGGTTCGGCGTGGAACACAAGGAGCGGCTGAAGCACCTCCGCACCTCGGTTCACATCCTGACGATGACGGCCACGCCGATCCCGCGAACCCTGCACGGGGCGCTGCTCGGCGTGCGGGAGATTTCGTCGCTGGAAACCGCCCCGCCGGAACGGTACCCGGTCGAGACCCGCATCGTGCGGTGGGACGACCAACTGATCCGCACCGCCATCCACCGCGAGTTCAACCGCGGCGGGCAGGTGTTCTTCGTCCACAACCGCGTCCACGACATCTGGGACGTGGCGGCGAAGATTCAGCACCTGGTGCCGGACGCCCGGATCGCCGTCGGGCACGGGCAGATGAACGAGCACGAGCTGGAAGCGGCGATGGTCAAGTTCGTGCAGAAGGAGGCCGACATCCTGGTGGCCACCACCATCATCGAGAGCGGCCTGGACATCCCGAACGCGAACACCATCTTCATCGACGACGCCGACCAGTACGGGCTGGCCGACCTGCACCAACTGCGGGGCCGGGTGGGGCGGACCAAGCTGCGGGCGTATGCGTACCTGATCGTCAACCCACTCAAGATGGTGACGCCGAACGCCCAGAAGCGGCTGAAGGCGATCGAGGAGTTCACCGACCTGGGGTCCGGGTTCAAGATCGCCATGCGGGATTTGGAGATCCGCGGGGCGGGGAACATCCTGGGCACCGAGCAGAGCGGGCACATCGCGGCGGTCGGGTACGAGATGTACTGCCAGTTGCTGGAGAACGCGGTGCGGCAACTGAAGCACCAGCCGCCGCGGGTGGCCGTCGAGGTGAACGTCGATCTGCCGTGGCCGGCGTTCCTGCCGAAAGACTATGTGCCGGGGCAGAAGCTGCGGATCGAGGTGTACCGGCGGTTGGCACGGTTGCGCGAACCCGACAAGCTGGCCGACTTCCGCCAGGAACTCCGCGACCGCTACGGCCCGCCGCCCGAGGCCGTCGAGTGGCTGTTGAAGACGACCGAGGTGCGGTTGCACTGCGTGCGGTGGAGCATCGCCAGCGTTCACCGCCTGGGGCCGAACCTGGTGTTCGGGTATCGGAACCGCAAGAAGGCGGACGACCTGACGAGGCGTGGCGGCGGGCGGCTGAAGGTGATCGACGACAAGAACGTCTACCTGCGGCTGACGCCGGAGGAAGACTCGCCTCAGGTACGGTGTACATTTTCTGTCGCCGGGGCCTGGCGTCCCACCGTCGGTGCCGGTTTAACTCGAACGTTAGGCGTCG
>JANNDF010000723.1:0-7824 GCA_031387445.1 Planctomycetia bacterium | reverse complement strand
GGGGCCGGGTTCTTGAACCACCCGGCCCCTCACGGGGCACGGCTCGCCGGACTGTTACGGATAACACCGCCAACAAACCCGCTCTCACCCCGTTCACACAATTGACGCGGCCTCCCGGGCCGTGTTACGGTGACGAACCTTCTGCCCGGCCGCTCGCAAGCCGGGCCACATGCAGGCGAGACGCAACATGGCCAAGACCATCGGCGTGTGGGGCATCGACATCGGCCAGTGCGCCCTGAAGGCGCTCCGCCTGGAAGTGATCGACGGCCAGCCCACGGCCACCGCCTTCGACTACATCGAGCACCCGAAAATTCTGTCCCAGCCGGACGCCGACCCGGACGCCCTCACCCGCGAGGCGCTCGAGACGTTCCTGTCGCGGAACCCGGTCGGGCGGGACCACGTGGCCATCGGGGTGCCGGGGCAGGCCGGGCTGGTGCGGTTCGTGAAACTGCCGCCGGTGGAAGAGAAGAAGGTGATGGACATTGTGAAGTTCGAGGCCAAGCAGCAGATCCCGTTCCCGCTCGACGAGGTGGTGTGGGACTTCCAGCGGCTGAGCGACAAGCAGGAGGTGATCGGCGGGTTCGCCATGGAGACGGAGATCGGCCTGTTCGCCATGAAGCGGGACATCATCAACCGCCACCTGGCCCAGTACCAGGGCGTGAAGGCGGAGGTCCACCTGGTGCAGATGGCCCCGCTCGCGCTGGCCAACTACGCCACCTACGAGCTGCTCAAGAAGCGGGGCGGGGACGCGCCGGCCGACGAAGGTGGCGACCTGCCCCCCGGCAAGAAGAAGCGGTGCGTGGTCATCCTGGACATCGGCACCGAGGGGTCGAACCTGCTCATCACCGACGGGGCGCGGGTGATCTGGCAGCGGCCGGTGCCGCTCGGCGGGAACAACTTCACCCGCGTGCTGACGAAGGAGATGAAGCTCACCTTCGCCAAGGCCGAACACCTGAAACGGCACGCCGCCAAGTCGCCCGACCTGGCCCAGATCCTGAAAGCCCTCCGCCCGGTGCTGACCGACTTCGTCGGCGAGGTGCAGCGGTCGCTCGGCTACTTCACCAACACCCACCGCGACGCCCACGTGGCGTACATGGTCGGCCTGGGCAGCGCGTTCAAGCTGCCGGGGCTACAGAAGTACCTGTCGGAGAAGCTCAGCCTGGAGGTGAAGAAGCCGACCAAGATCGACGGGGTGCAGGGCGAGGCGGTGCTGGCCGACGCCGTGTTCCTGGAGAACGCGCTCACCTTCCCGGTCGCCTACGGGCTGGCCCTCCAGGGGCTGGCGTCGCTCGAACTCGACCCCGACCAGCAGAAACGGTACGCGCTGCTGCGGACCAACCTGCTGCCCGGCGAGATCCACGTGGACCGCATGATCCGGGCGAAGAAGCCGTGGGCGGCGGCGACGGCCGCCTGCCTGCTGCTCGGCGTCGGTGCGCTGGCCATGGGGTTCGGGTGCCAGTACGGGGCGGTCACCGACGCCAACCTCCAGAAGGCCATCGCGGACGCCAAGAAGGCGGCCAAGGAGGGCAAAGACCGGGACGACGCATTCCTTGCGAAGGACAAGGACGTGAAGGGGAAGCAGGCGGAGGTGAAGGCCCTGGTGGCCGGCAACGAGGAGCGGCTGAACTGGGTGCGGCTGCACGAGGTGATCGCCACCGCCATGCCCCGCCCGCCGCTCGTGACGGCCGACGGCAAGTACATCCCCGGGCCGGACGGCAAGACGCCGGTGGACGTCGGCAACCTGTCCCTGCCGGCCCGCGACGCCGGGGTGAAGGACAAGGAGGCGTGGCGGGCGCAACTGGAGTTCGTGAACCAGGACGGCGCGTACGACGCCATCGCCCGGTACGCCCAGCGGGTGCGGGCCGGCGTGCCGGCCGACCGCCTGTTCGACAACACCAAGGTGGAACTCCTCCCGCTGGTGAACGTCGAGGCCGTGGACTGCCGCTGGACGGACAACCTGCAGCAGTTCCTGGATAACGCCAACACGACCGCCAAGAAGGAGTACGGGCTGAACATCGTCGGCGACCTGCTGGACGAGCGGGCGATCAAACTGCCCGCCCCCCCGACGCCCGCCGGCGAGGCGGCCAAGGAGCCCGAGGATCTGAAACTGCCCGCCGAGCGTGAGGCGGCCGAGACGCCGAACACCCGCCCGTCCGGCCCGTGGCACAAGTTCAACCCGAAAGGCCCCGCCGGGGCCGGCTGGGTGGTGGAGGTCCGCGGGTACACGTATCACACCGACGGGTACGACTTCGTCCGCTACACCCTGGTGCGGAACCTGCAGGAGGCCGGCACCAAGTTCGCCCAGGACACCAACCCGTTCAAGGTGGGTGCGTACATCCCCGACCTGAAGGACGCGAAGAAAGACCCGGTGCTCGGTAAGGTGAGTCACGCCTTCCTGTTCGCCCAGAAGGTGACGAAGGCGAACGACCCGGCCCGTAAGGATCAGCCGATCGCACTGTCCCTGGCCGGCACCAGCTTCCTCGACAAACTGATCGCCGCGCCCCCCGCCGCCACCACCGGGAGTGATGGCACCGGAACCGGCGGCGGGGTGGGCGGGCCGAGCGGGTCGTCCGTCGGCGGCGGCGGGGGCACCACCGACGGGGGAGGGCCCGGCGTCCCCCCCGGCGGCTACGGCGCTGGCGGCTACGGCTCTGGCTCCGGCACTGCCGGCGGGTGGTCAGGCTTGGTCCGTGGGAACTCCTCGTCCTCGCTCTCCGGGAGCTTCTTCGGCGGCGGCGGCGAAGAGGGAGGCGGGCCGGGAGCACCTGGTGTGCCCGGCGGTCCCGGCGGTCCCGGTGTGCCCGGCGGACCCGGCGGTCCGGCCGCCCCGCCGACGAGCGCCAAGAACACCAAACAGTTGACCGAGTTCGTCGTCTACTTCGTTTGGATGGAGCCGAGCGCCACCGACCCGGCCGCCGCGAAGTAACCCCGCTCGCCTTTACCCCTGTACACCCCCGACACCCTCCGGGCGAACTCTATGGCTAGCCAAAGCCCAGCGGTGAAGCATCACTTCTGGATCCTGTTCTTCGCCACCCCGCTGTTCATCGGGCTGGCCTTCCTGCTCATGCTGGTGTTCGTCGGCATCACGCTCGCCGCCGCCAAGACGGACCTCGACGCGACCAAGAGCGGGCTGAGCGCGCAGCCCAAGACCGCCGGCGAAATGGACGCGATGACCAAGAAGGTCGGGGACCTGGAAAAGGACCGCAACACGCTCTGGAAGAAGAGTTACGACGAGCAGAGTGAGGCCGGGGTGTTCGCCTGGCCGGTCAGCTCGTCCGCCGACTTCAACGCCCTCGCCCCCAAACGCGATCCCCGCGATCCGGACGGCAAGGTGACGGAGATGATGTTCGGGGAGAAGTTCAACCTGGTCGGGCAGGCGACCGTACCGCGGGTGCTGAAGGAGACGTTCGAGCGGGCCTACGCCGACCTGGAGAAGGGGAACCCGAAGACCGGGGTGAAGGGCCTCGCCCCCACCCGGTTTGCCGGCTCCTCCGCCGTCGCAGGCACCTACCTGAACGCCCTCCGCACGGTGACCAGTTGGACGAACCTCCCCCTCGAGCCGGAGCCGTTCTGGCTGCTCCTGGAAGACTACTGGGTGCAGCGCGGGCTGCTCGCCCCCATCGCCAAGGTGAACGCCGACGCGGCCGAGTTCCAGCCGGTCGCCGCGGCGACCGGCACGGACGCCGACCTGAAGCGGTCGTTCCGCACCCGCACCTGGGAGCTCGACCTGGAGGTGGACACCAAGGGGGCCAAACAGTTCCTCAAGGGCGAGCTGCGGAACCACACCGCCCGCCTGCAACCGCTCGGCGTGAACAAGGCGATGAAGGTGCAGGTGTGGTTCCGGGAGCCGTCCGGGTGGAAGGAGGCGAAGGCGGCCAAGGACGACAAGGCTCTTGCCAAGATCAAGTGGCCCGCCCCGGACGTGCTGTTCGAGATCCGCGGCGAGAGTGTGCCCGGCAAGGCCGCCCTCGTTTGCTCCCCGCAGGAGTTCGTCACCGCCGGCAGCGTGGGCATGATCGCCCGCGCGGTGCAGGTGTTCGACGAGGCGACAGTCCCCGTGCGGCTGGTCAGTTCCGTCGAACTGGGCATGCTCGACCACCGCAACAAGGCCGCCACCTACGAGATGCCCAAGCACATGGACGGGTACGAGTGGCCGCCGGAACCGGCTGGCAGTACGACCGGTTCCGACCGACCGGGCGGCCCCGGTGGCCCCGGTGGCCCCGCCGGGTCGGTCGGCGCTGGCGGGCCTGGCGGCTCGGTCGGCGCCGGCGGGCCTGGCGGCTCGGTCGGCGGTGGCTCCACCGGCGATAGCGGATCGTCTGCCCCCGCCGCCCCCACCGGCCCTACCGGTAAGAAGTTCGGCCCCCCGAGGGTGGTGCTGTTCGACAACCGCATGCGGTATGTGAAGCGGACGGACGACGTGCGGCGGATGCCGGTGGCCGTGTCGGTGGTCATCGACAACGATTACACCAACGACCTGATGGTGGCCTACACCAACTCGCCGCTCCACTTCCAGATCACGCAGACGCAATGGGCGCGGTACAAGGGCACCCTGCCGCCCGTCGGCGGTGATGGCCCAGTCCCGCCGCCTGTGGGACCCACCGGCGGCCCCGACGGCGGGCGGGGCGGCACCGAAGATGGCGGCGGCCCTGGCAGGCCCGGTTTCCCCGGGATGACCGGCGGCGGCCCCGGCATGCCCGGTGCCACGGGCAGCACGTCCGGCGCACTCCCCGGCGAGGCCGGCGCCAACCTGGTCGAGTTCGCCCTCTTCGGCGTCGTCTCGCTGTACGAAAAGTTGCCGGAGAAGAAGGACGAAGACAAGAAGGACGAGGAGAAAAAGGACGGCGACCCGATGGGCGAGCCGAAGACTGACCCCAAGACCACCCCCGACCCGATGCCCAAGCCGGACGGGGAGAAGAAACCGGACGGGGAGAAGAAAGACCCGCCGGCTGACGAGAAGAAGGACAAAGAGCCGGCCCCGACGCCCCCCGGCAAGTGACCCGCAGTGCCTCACCCGCGGATGACCGCGGCCGCCCCAAACCCACGACCCACTTCCCCCTCGGGGATGATCCCATGGCCAAGACCGACTTCAAGGCGATGATGCTCGCCCGCGGGGAGAAGTTCCTCCTCATCGGGGCGGTGGCGATCGGCGCCCTCCTGCTCCTGTGGGGCGCGCTCGCCGCGGTCGGCAAGACCGACCCGACGGAGGACCAGAAGAAGCTCACGGACGGCGCTCGGGGCATTCGGGGAAAGCTGGGCAGCACGGACGCCCCGCCGACCAACGTGAAGCCGCCGTTGCCCGAGTACACCCACATCCAGGCGAACACGTTCGCCGTACCCGTCAGCACGCCGTTCGAGACCACGGTGTGGCCGGACAAGTTCCGCCAACTGCCCGAGGCGCTGACGCCGGTGGACTCGCAGATCGACCTGTTCCTGGTGAACGTCCGCAAGCACGCCCGCGACAACTTCGTCCGTGACCCCGAAACGGGCGAAATCCTGGACTTCGACGGCCAGTGGATCACCACCCAGGTGGACCCGAAGGTGGACCAGAAGAAGATGACCCAGGACTTGAAGGACGGTCTTCGCCCGCCGCCCGGCGGTCGCAAGCGGGGCGGTAATCCCCAGGGCGGCGGGGGGATCCCCGGCGGCGGCGGCGGACGGCCCGGCCAACCCGGCGGGCCCGGGGCCCCAGGCGGGCCCGGGGCCCCAGGCGGCCCAGGTGGGTCGATGGGTGGCGACGAAGGGTTCGGCGGCAGCGGGCCGGGCATGTACGGGCCCGGTCAGTTGTCCAAACAGAAGACCTCCGAGACGGTGGTCGAGTGGCGGAAGTACTCCGAGGTGCTGGCGTCGAACAAGCCGGCGGTGCCCGCCTACGGGGTGTTCCCGTCGCGGCTGGCGGTGGTGTACCTGTCGTACCCCCTCGAAGACCAGCTCAAGGAGATCCAGCGGGCACTGCGGCTCCCCAGCCTGCGGCAGGCCATCGCCGAGACCTCTCCGGAAAAGTTGTTCGCCACCGACCCTGAAAGCGGCAAGATCGTGCTGTACACCTCGCTGGTGAGCGGCGGGTCGGCTCCGGGGGTCGGCGGTCCGGGAGTTGGCGGTCCGGGCGGTCCGGGCGGGCCGGGGGGCCCCCTCGGCGGCGGGCCGGGTGGCGTCGGGATGGGCGGCCCAGGCGGCACCGGCTCGCGGGATGACGGCATGACCAGCGGTAGCGGATCGGGCGGCACCCTGACGGCCGACAAACTCGCGGCCCCGGTGTTCGCCGGGTTCGTCGTCCAGCGGCGGAAGATTGTGGGCGGGGAGACCGGCGAGTGGGAAGACTTCGACCACGCCGACCGCTACTTCAACGAGTTCACCCTGTACGACGCCCCGGTCAAGCCGGACACCGGCTACCTGCCGTACTTCCTGCGGGCCGACCAGGGGTTGGCCGCCCCCATGCCGCAGGTGACCACCAACTGGACGAGCACCCCGCAACTCGCGCCCGGTGAGGCTGAGTCGAAGGAGAAGCACTACCCCGAGTACGTGCGGATGCCGTCCATCGTGGCCGACTTCGAGGCCCTCCAGAAGATCCTCAAGCCGGTCAAGAAGAAGGACGCCCTGGGCCAGTACAAGCGGAACGGGCTGAACCCCTACGGGGTGGGCCGCACCGGCGGCGGCGGGACGGGCATCCCTGGCGTGCCCGGCGGCGACGACGACGGTGGGGCCGGGGTGATGGGGTATGGCGGCGGTATGCCGAAGGGTCCGGGCGGTCCGGGCGGTCCGGGCACCCCCACCGGCCCAGGGACCGGCACCCCCGGCGGCACGGCCGAGTTCAACAAGAGCCCGCTGGCCGTCAAGCACATGCTCATCCGCTTCCTGGACACCGACCTGCTGCCCGGCGTGTCGTACCAGTACCAGGTGAAGGTGAAGCTGCGGAACCCGAACTTCAACAAGAAGAAGGACGTGGCCGACGAGAAGCTGGCCGAGAAGGAGTTCATCGAGTCCACGTTCTTCCAGTGCCGGCAGACGCTCAAGGTGCCGGGCGAGTCGCACATCTACGCCGGCTCGATCAAGGAGTACGAGAAGGGGGTGGCCGAACTGCAGGATCATCTGAAGAAGGCGAACAACGACAAAGTCGGGCTGATCGCCCCCGACCGGCTGAACAAGCTGTTCGAGACGCAGGCGGTGAAGGAGGGCAAGCGGGCGGTGGTGCAGATGCAGCGGTGGGTGTACTCGGCCAGTTTTGGGGCCGAGGAGGAGCGGATCGGCGCGTGGGTGCAGGCCGAAATCCCCGTCGCCCCCGGCGAGTACATCGGCCGCCGCACGCTCGTCGAACTGCCGCTGTGGAAGGCCGCACTGGGCAAGTACCTGCTCACCCCCACCAGCAAGCCGCTGGTGACCGGCTGGCCGAAAGAGGTGGCCAACCAGCCGGCCGGCCGGCCGGTCGATTTCCGCACCCGCCACGCGCTGATGGACTTCGAAGGCGGGCGGGTGAAGGCGACGGTGGACGACCGGTCGGTGAGCGACGAGTCGGCCACCGAGTTGCTCATCCTCCGCGACGACGGCAAACTGGAAGTGCGGAAGGAACTGGCTGACGCCGCCCTGCCCGAGCGGGCGGCCCGTGACAAGAACTGGAAGGAGTGGATCGCCGACGTGCGGAAGCAGTCCGAGGCGGGCGGCACCACCGGGCCGGGCGGGTTCGAGCCCGGCCGCGGCGGTTCGCCGGGGAGTCCGGGCGGGCCGGGCGGGCCGGGCGGCGGGCCGGGCGGCGTCGGACGGTAACGTCGGGTGACGCCACCGCGGGCACCGAAACCGCCGGTTAGGTGCCCGCGGCGTTTCCGGCCG
>JANNDF010000704.1:0-10313 GCA_031387445.1 Planctomycetia bacterium | reverse complement strand
GGGAGGTGGGTGGTCTACCTCCCCCTCACCCCTAACCCCTCTCCCACAACGGGGAGAGGGGAACAAAGCCATGTCCCGACTGCTCGCCGAGCGCCAGTTCCACGACGCGCAAGCCGTCGAGCGGGCGCACACCTTCCGCCGCGACCCGGCCCGCCTGCGGTTCACCGACGGCGACTTCCTCGACCACGAGACGTGGGTGCGGCCGGCGTTCAACGCACTCGGTTCGTTGCAGCGGAAGGCGGCCCTCGATTACGGCTGCGGGCACGGCATGGCGGCGGTGGTGATGGCCCGTGCCGGCGCGACGGTGAGCGCGTTCGACCTGTCGCCGAAGTACGTCGCGGAAGCCGAGGAGCGTGCCGCCGCGAACAACGTCCGCATCACATTCACCGACGCCGACGCCGAACACCTGCCGTACCCCGATGCCAGCTTCGATGCCGTCTGGGGCAACGCGATTCTGCACCACCTCGACTTGCACCAAGCCGGGGCGGAACTCAAGCGGGTGCTTCGGCCCGGCGGGGTGGCGGTGTTCTGCGAGCCGTGGGGCGGCAACCCGCTCCTCCGCTTCGCCCGCCGCCGGTTGCCCTACCCCGGCAAGCACCGCACCGAAGACGAGAAGCCGCTCGTGGCGTCCGACCTCGCCCCGCTCCGGGCACACTTCCCGAACCTGACGGTGGAAGGTTTCCAACTGTTCGGCATGGTGCGGCGGGTGTGCCACCTGCGGACGATCACGACCGTGGCGGATGGGTGCGACCGGGCGGCTTTGCGTGTGGTGCCGCCATTGCGGAACTGGTGCCGGTATGTGGTGCTGACCGTGCGGAAGGGATAGACTGTGCGGGATGGAAGTGCCCCACTCGCCCCGCGAGTGACGGCCGATTACCCGCATGCGGAGCGTGCGGAGTCTGTGCCGTGTCCGTTCCGCCGCCAGCCCGCGCCGTGTTCGCGTCGAGCCGTTCGGCTCAGGCCGTGCTCGTCGCCTTCGTGCTGTGCGTCGTCGGGCTGGTCGCCTACCGCACCTACTTCCCGCGTCTGAATGCCGCACGGCCGACCGACGAACCCACGTCCGCCCCTTCGCCCGCCGCCAAGCCGATTGACCTGAACACCGCCGACCGCGGCGAGTTGGAGCAACTGCCCGGCGTCGGGCCGTCGATGGTGGACGCCATCCTGAGCCACCGCCGCGAGGTGGGACAGTTTCACTCGGTCGATGACCTGAGCGCGGTTCCCGGCGTGGGCGACAAGACGCTGGCAAAGCTCCGCCCGCTGCTCACGGTGTCCGACCCGCAAACCGAAAAACTGGAACGCAAGAAGGCCGACCCGCCACCGGTGGTGACGAGTGCGGGCAAGATTCAACCGGGCGACCCGCCGATCAACGTGAACACCGCGAGCGAGGCGGAGTTGATGCGACTCCCGCGAGTGGGCGCGGCGACGGCACGGGCGATCATCGCCGCCCGACCGTTCAAAAGCGTGAACGAACTCGACCGCGTGAAGGGCATCGGCCCGAAGACGGTGGAAGCACTTCGGCCGTTCGTGACGGTGACGGCCGAGTGACCCGCCTCACCGCACCACTTTCACTTCCTCGAAGTCGTCCGGGTTGACGCCGTGGGTGCGGGCCAGGTCGTGCCGCTCGGTCGCTCCGCCGGTGCCGATATACATGTTGTCCCGCTTGTTGACGTAGTACCGCTCGTGGTGGCTGCTCACCTGGTAGGTCGTCCCGCCGGCGTCGGCGACGGTGTGCTCCTCGCGGATCGCGTTCACCCGCGCTTGGTGCTGGGCGTCGTCGGCCACTTGCCGGGCCTGCCACGCCCCCATCGTGGCGTCGTGCGTCCCCATCCGCTGCTCGTGCAGCTGCGTGTTCGCCTGCCCCCACTGTTGGATGTCGTGCATCCGCTGCTCGTGCCCCTGTCGTTGCAGTTCGGTCATCGCGCGGGTGTGGTCGAGTTGCTGTTGCCCCATCGCCATGTTCTGGTTGTGAAGTTGCTGAGCCGCGGCGGCCCAGGCCGGGGTGAATTGGCACGAGGCGACGATCCGCTCGGCCACGCGGCGGGCGGTGTCCAGGTCGCCGCTCGTACTCACGGTGAACACCTCGCCGAACCACATCGGCGGCAGACGGATTGTGACGGCGTGGACTTCACACCGCACCAACTGGCCGTTGCCGCGGTGCTCGAACCCGGCGGCCGCGGCGGTGAGGTACGGTTGCGGGCCGTGCGGGGGGAAGGTGCGGGCGATCAGGCGGAGGTAGTGTTCGCTCGGCGTCAACGTGGTCGGGCGGAAGCCGGGGGCCGGGCCGAAGCACTGCCGCGCGTAGTCTTGCACGAACACGTCCGCCGGCTGGAACGGGGCCGGCCGCATCTGCGGGTTGAACGCCAGCAGTTGCGGGTCGAAGAACGGCCCCGGCTCGACGAACACCGGCAACCGGCCGTCGCCCAGTTGAACCGTGGTGGCACGGTCGGAACTGGCGGCCGACACCAGCTTGCGGTTCAGCGAGTGCTCACGCTGAAGGTGCAACTGAGCCGTCCACCCGCGTGGGACGAGCACGGTGAACGCTCCTTCCTGCGGTTCGGCGAACAGTTCGAGGCCATCGGTGCTGACGGGCATGAGCGGCGGCACGACGGGGTTCCTTACAGGTGCCAGTGCAATTGATTGGGAAGCGTACCACGCCCACCTCTCCCCGTTGGGGAGAGGTGGGCGTGGTGAACGCAGTGAACCCGGCGGGTGAGGGGTGCGATGCGAAACAGACCCCTTACCCGGTTCGCTCGCTCCGCTCGCCGAACCGACCTCTCCCCAACGGGGAGAGGTGGGGGCAGCGGGTTCGCTCGTTCCGCACACACTGATGCGTGCGGGCTTATAAACCCAGGTCGGCCGGGTAGCGTGCGGCAATGCGGGCGGCCACCTCCGCCGCCTGCACCCGCAGTTCCGGCACCGCCGTGCTCTCCCACGTCTGCGGCTTCCGCAGCGTACCCACCACGAACAGGTCCGGCACCGCCTGCCCGTCCGCCCCCACCGCCTGCCCGTCGGATGTCACATCCAGACCCAACGACAACTCGTCGCGGGTGAGCCAGCCGTGGATGAGCAGCGAGCCGATGACCGGGTTCCCCTCCGGGCGGTTCGACGGCGCCGGGCCGGTGCAGTTGATGACCCACCCGACCGACCGTGACACCCCCGGCCCGCCCCCTCGCGGTGACACCTCCAACCGCACGCCGTCGGCCGACGCCTCCGCCGTCGTCACCTGCCCGGCCACCACCTCCACCAGGCCGCTCTCCCGCAGCTTCGCCAACTGCTCGGCGATCTGCGGGGCCATGCGGTGGCGGTGGACTTCCCAGAACGGCCGCAACCGGCTGATGAACCGGCTCCGTTCCGATGGGGGAAGGGCGGTCCACAGGCGGGCCGTGTGCGGGCGAAGGCCGTCCACCACCGCCCGCCAGTTGCCGCCGTCGGCGACGTGTTGACGCACGCGGCGGTGCACGGCGATCGCAAGCGTGGCAGCCCGCGGGTGCGGCGTGCGGGTCAACAACTCGTTCACGAACGCGGTCAGATCGACTGGCGGCACCGGCGACGTGGCGTGCGGCTGCGGCACGAACCCCTTGCGGGAGATGAGCGTGATGGGGGCCGTGCGGGGGAGCCGGCCGAGCGACAGCACCGCATCAATCGCGGTCAACCCGCTGCCGAGGACGGCGACCGGTTCGTCGGCCGGGATGGTGCCGACCGCGAACGGCTGCCACGGGTCGGCGATGAACCGATCCCGTGGACCGGCCCACACCCCGCGGAGCGGGTCCGACGGCGGGCGGTGCCCAATCGCCAGCACCACCACGTCGGCCCGCAGCGATGACCCGTGTTCGAAGTGGGCCATCCACCCGCCGTCCGGGTGCCGGGCCACCCGCCGCACCTCGCCGAGCATCAACTCCAACCGCCCCGACCCCTGCCGACCGGCGGTGCGGAGGGTGTCGCGGAGGTACTCGCCGTACCACGGGCGGGGGAGGAAGTCGGTCGGCTTCACGGCCGGGTCGCGGCGGCGTGCCCACTCCAGGAAGTCGTCCGGACGGTCGGGCCACGCGGTCATGCGGGCGGCCGGCACGTTCAGCAGGTGCGTTTCTTCCCGCGTGCCGTAAGCCACCCCTTCGCCGACAGTACCCCGCCGCTCGGCCAGCACCACCCGCACGTTCGGCTCGTGCCGCATCAGGTGTGCCGCCGTCATCGCCCCGCTGAAACCACCGCCGACCACCAGCACCGTCGGCATGACCGCCCGCAGTCGCCGCACCACCGCCTCCGGCCGTGCGGTGTATCGCCGTACCTCGCCGAGCGGCGGGGAGTAGACGTGAACGGTGACGAGCAGCTCGGTGGCCGACGGATTGCGAACCGTGTGAACGCCGGCATCCTGCCCGGCCGACACGTGCCCCGGTTCCAGTTCGCTCTCGAATTCCAGGTCGGCGAACCCGTCGGCGGCGACGGTGTACTCCCCTTCCACCGCCCGCCCGCGGATGGCTTGCAGGGCACACACGGAGCCGCTGTGGTCGTGCGGGTCGCTCGCCTGCCCCGGCAGCCAGGTCATCACCAGCACTTCGAACTGGTCGTGGCGCAGCACCCGTGCGCGGTGGTACGCACTGGGGTTCGGGCGGACGAACGGGGCCACGTCGTCGGGGGTCAATGCGGCGGCGGTGAGCGCCTGGGCGATGGCGGCGAGGGTGGCATCCCGGCCGAGGTCGTCGAGGCGGGTGACGAGGTCTTGCAGGCGAGGGGTGAGCGGAGTCATGAGCAATGTGATACGGCGCGGGGGAGTGAGCCACTCGCGGAGCGGGGCGGCGACATTCACACCCGTGCGCGGGCGGAGCAGCCGCCCTTATCGACAGCGAAGGTGCCGTTGTGGTTGCCGGCGGCGCCGGGCAGCGGGTCGTACCGCACCGTCTGCGGGACCGTCGTGGGAAAAGGAACCGGCGTGCCGCCTCCGCCCACCCGGTATTCGACGGGGATGTCCCAGCGATACCCGCCGGCCGGGATCGGCCAACTCAGCCGTGATGGGATCCAGCACGCGGCCGCCAGGTCGTGGGACACCAGGGCGTTGTCCGCCCCCATGTCGGTCCAGGTTGGCGTCGCCGTGTGCGGCGGGACCATCGTCCCCTGGACGTACACCCCCCAGATGGCGGTCGGGGTGCAGTTCCGCTCCCGCACTTGAAGGGCGGCGAACGACACCGAGAGCGGGGTGAGCAGCACCCGCAGTTCCATCGCCACGCCGACAGACAACACCAGATCGGGCGGAAGGGGTCGGCCGTTGCGGGCGAGCCACGCGGTCACCCCGTTGGGCACCGTCGGCTCGCTCACCTTCTCGTACCGCAGCGATGGGGCGACCACGGTGAACCGCACCTCGGCCCGCTCGTGCCCGACCTCCGCCAGCACGGCGAACTCACCCGGCCGGTTGAAGACGTAGGCGTGGTCGCGGATGGCGTTGCGGGTGCGGTTCCCCTCGACGGTCCAGTGGGCGGCCCGTATCGGGTCGGTGCGGAAGGCGATCGGCTCGCCCACACCGACCGTCAGGCGGGAGTTCGACCGGCCGTCCGGGGCGGTGTGCAGGGTTTCGGAACGGATGACGAGCGGCATGGCGTGGCCGAGATGGAATCCCATCTGGAGATGCGAGAGCGGGGCGGCGAGCGGACAGCCAGAACGAGTGGAACCGGGAATGCAGTGACCGGGTGCGCTTGTGGCACACCCGGTCACTGCGTTCCCGGTTCCAGGTCACCCGGTCACTGCGTTCCCGGTTTCAGGTCACTTCACGGCTTTCAACTCGCCGGTCACGCCCGGGCGGGCGGGCGGGGCGACCTTGTCCAGATCGGCGAGCGTCTCGCCGCCGGCGCGGGTGGCCATGGCGCGGAAGGCGGCCGGGTCGATGCCCTCCTTGACGTACCGCACGCTGCCGTCGCCCATGAGCACCATGGTGCCACGGGTGCCGTCGCCCTTCTTCACCATGAACGGGCGGGCCGGGTCGTTGCCCTTGTCGTTCACCCCTTGCAGGGTGGCGCCGCCGCCGGCCATCCACGGCCGCTGGTAGGTGGGCGGCACCTGGATCAGGTACATGGTGTTGGACAGGCCGTCCTTCACGTCCTCCGGCTTGGAGCCGAAGTCGTACCCGGTCATACCCGCCTTCTTGGCGTCCTCCGGCTTCTTCGGGTCCAGGCGGGCGGCGTCGAAGCCCAGCCCGGCCACACCGACGTAGTTGGTAGCCCCGACCGACCGCCCGTCGGTGATGAGTTCGTTCGTCGCCCGCCACGCCGACTGCGGGTAGTCGGGCACCAGCAGTTCGGGGATCCACGTCTCGGCGTATTCCAGGTTGGGCGCCTTGTACCACGCCTGATTCGTGTCGATCCGGCGGTGCAGGCCGCCCTTGTTGTCCATGTACTTGGTCAGCTCGGCGAAGAAGCTGCACCGCTGTTCGGGCTGGTACGGCAGCCCGGTGGTGGTGCCGGGCAGCTTGCGGTCGTCGCTGCGGGCGTCGCGGTGCAAGGCCCCTTGCGGGAGGGCGGCGTCCTTGGCCTCGCCGTACGCCTTGGCGATCACCCCGCCGGTCGGCTTGCCGTCCACCGGCCGGGCGGCCAGGGCGAACACCCCGGCCTCGCCCGAGTACATGCCCAGTTTGCCCCGCACCACCGCCCCGTGGCGGGCGAACGCCGGCTCGACGGCGGAAGTGAACACATCTTCCTTCCAGTTGAACTCGCCGGACAGGGTGACGACCGCCCCGTCGCGGGACATCAAAATGCTGTTGCCGCCCTGCTGCGGTTGAGTGCCTTCGCCACCGGGGCCGCCGGGATAGCCGGGGCCACCGGGACCACCGGGGCCAGGGTAGCCGCCAGGGCCGCCGGGGCCGGGGCGACCGGGACCGGGGTAACCCGGTGATCCGCCCTGTCCGCCGCCAGTCGGCGGGGGGGGCGGGGGCGGCGGCGGGGGGCCTTGGGCGTTGTCCTGGTCGGACCCCAACCCGTTCGACCGTGGGCCACTCGCGTCCGACCCTTTCCCCGAACCGCCGCGGCCGGCACCGGGTGGTGGTGGGAGCGGCGGACTGCCGCCCCCACCACCAGGGCCGGTCGATCCGGGGCCGGGGTAGCCCGGCGATCCACCGGGGTAGCCTGGGCCAGGGCCACCGGGTCCGCCGGGGCCGCCGGGGCCGCCGGGGTTGTTCGGGTTGCTGTTCTCGTCGTCCGCGTTCCGCACATCGACCGGTTGCAGTTTGAGCGGCAGGCGGGCGGCGATCAGCGCAGGCAGGACGGTCATCAGTTGCTGCTCGACCGAGTTCTTGGCGGCGTCGGCCGAGGCGTACTCGATGTACCCGGAGAAACTGCCCCGTTTCTCGGTCACGCGGGTGACGGCCAGACCGACCACCCGGAAGTCTTTGAGGGCGGTGACGGCGAGGAGCATTTCCGGCTTGGCGAGCAGCGCGCGGACGTCGAGCAGGTTCACCTGGTCGGTGCTCATCTTCGTCACATACACCGCCACCGGCAGGTCTTTCTCCTCGTCCTCCAGGGTGTTCAGCGCCTTCTTCAGGTCCTTCGTCACGCTCAGGAAGTTGGGGTTGCCGGTGATGGTCTTCTTCGGTCTGGGCGGGCCGGAGGGGGCCGGCGTGCCGGGGGTTCCCGGTCCGCCCGGTCCGCCAGGGCCACCGGGGGTGATCGGCCCGGCGCTAGGGCCACTCGGTCCGCCGGGCGGTGAGATAGGGGTGGGGCCACCACTCGGTCCGCCGGGCGGTGAGATAGGGGTGGGACCACCACTCGGTCCGCCGGGTCCGCCGGGCTGACCGCTGCCGGTGTCGGCCGGCTTCGGCGGCGGGGGCGTTTCCTCCCTGTACTGCGTCAGAAACTCGGGATAGCCGTTCTCCTTCAACTCGCCCAGGTATCGCTGCATCAGCGCGTGTTCGGCCACAATCAGGGTGTTGGCGTCGTACAGGCAGACGGCGTACTTGACCTCCTTCGCCTTGCTGGCGTCGGCGGCGGGCAGTTCGAACCCGAGGGCGGAGGAGAGGACGGTGGCGACGCCGAGCGACTTCTCGGCGGCCGACAGGAAGGCGTTGCGGTTGACCACCCGGTACTGCCGCCCGTTGATGGTCTCGGCCGTGGTGGTGTCCATCTTCGGCTGGGTGAACAGGCCTTCGTCGAGGGTGATCTTGGTACGGAACACGACGAACGGGTCGCGGGCGGAACCCACTTCCCCCTGCACCAGTTCGGTGATCTGCTCCGGGTTGAAGTTCATCGCCCGCTCGAACAGGTCGCTGGTCACCTTGTCGAACACCACGCCCCGCAGGGGGCGGGCGTCGCTGTCCAAGTCGTCCATGCGGGCGTGGAAGACGGCGGTGGTGTCGTTCGGCATCAGGTTGCTGATGTTCACGCCCGTCGCGCGGGCCGGCTTCTTCGGGCGCGGCGGGGTGGTGGTGCCGGTGTTCGTCCCGCCGGGATTCATCGGGCCGCCGGGGCTGCCGGGGCCGCCGGGGCCACCGGGGCCACCAGGGTTCATTGGGCTGATGGGGCCATCAGGATTCATCGGGTCGAGGGTGCCCGGCTCGGTCGGTTGGGTGCCTCCGCCTCCGCCGCCGCCGCTACCTCCGCTGTTGTTGTTCTTCTGTGTCGGGTTGGCCGCTTGCTGGTTGCCGCCCATCTTGCTGAAGATGAGGAAGGCGCCAAACGCCAGCCCGATCAGGGCGATCACCCCGACGATGGCACCGACGATCACCTTCCCGTTGCCGCCCCCGCCCTTGGCCTCCTTCTTCCCCTTGCCCGCCTTGCCTTTGGCCGCCTTCTCTTTTCCGCCCTTCGGGTCGCCCTTGGCGGTGTCCGCGGGCGGGGCCTTGGCCGCCTTGACCGACTTGCCGCCTTTCGCCGGGGCCGCCGGTTCCTCCCCCGCCGGTGCGGGGACGACGAACCGGAACTTGCACTTCGGGCATTCGATCTTCTTGCCCACCAGGGCCGCCTTTACCGCGACACCCGCGTCGCAGCTGGGGCAGTTGGTGGTGAACCGTTCGATGCTGGTACTCATGTATCTCCCCGCCGGACGAGAGTGGGTGTCGGTGCGAGTGGGCCGGGACGCTGCCGCGAGAATGATTCGGACATCCTATCCGCGCGGTGGCAGGGGTGGCAAAGGCAAATTCCGCCCGAACCGCCGACCGAGCCCGTGCCGGGGTAACTTAATTCGGACGGTGCAGCGGGTGCGGGCGTTGGCCGGTTGTTACACGGCGGGCGGCGGGGGTGGTCTCATTTTCCCCCCTGCGCGCCGCCCGGCTGGGCGGTACAGTGACTGGGACGATCTCCAGGAGAAGGGGTCTCTCACCCCGCGGAGCCGCCGGACATGGCCGACTGGACCGACGTGTTCACCTCGCTCGCCCCTAAGCCGTACGGCCGGCGGCAGCCGCTCGTCCTGATCAACGGGCTGGCCGAGCAGGCCGAGTCGTGGTACCGCAACCGCCGCTTCTGGGCACGCTACTTCGACGTGCACGCGCCGAACGTCATCCTGTACGACGGCCCCGGCATCCACGGCCGGCTGGCCCGCAAGGAGCCGATCGACGTGGACTACCTGGTGGGCGAGTTCCACCAGTACATCACCCGCTACGTGCAGACCCCGCCGGTCCACCTGGTGGCCAGCAGCCTGGGCGGGAAGATTGCGGTGGAGTTGGCCGTGCGGTACCCGGAGTTGATCCGCCGGGTGGTGCTCCTGTGCCCGTCCGGCATGGGGGACGAGGAGAAGTTGCCGATCATGGACGGGGTGCGGGGCGACACCTACGCGCTGGTGCGGAGCGTGTTCTTCAAGCCGCGGTTCGTGGACCGCGACATGGTCAAGTTCTACAAGGGGCAGTTGCAGAACCGGGTGTGGAAGACCGGCCTGCTGCGGACGGTGCGGGGGACGCTCGACCACAGCGCCCGCCCGCGGCTGCCGCTGGTGACGCACGAGACGCTCCTGGTGACCGGCAAGCAGGACAAGATCTGCGACCCGGTGACGGCCGCCGCCGCCGCCAAGGAACTGCTCCACGGGCACTTCCTGGAGGTGGCCGACTGCGGGCACGCCCCGCAAATTGAGAAGCACGGGCTGATCAACCGCCTGGTGGTGTACTTCCTCACCGCCCCCAAGCCGACCGCCAACCCCGCCTGGCCGGAGCTCATCTTCGCCCAGCCGAGCAAGCTGAAGAACGCCGAGGCCGGGGCCAAGAAGAAGTAGCCGCGCCGTCTTCGCCGCGGGCGGGCGAGCGGGGCCCCCCCCGTGCGCCGGCCCCCCCGCGGGGGAGTTAAATTCACCCCGTTTTAGCCATGGCCCCCAGCCCCCCCCCGCCCCCCCCCCCCCCCCCCCCCCAACAA
>JANNDF010000698.1:0-7410 GCA_031387445.1 Planctomycetia bacterium | reverse complement strand
ACCTGCCGCTCGAACAGGCGCCGGGGTGGTACGGCGCAGGCGAGACCGCGAAGGCGTGGCGGGCGTGGCTCACCTACGGCGTGCCGCTGCACGACCCGCACTGCGGGTTCAAGCTGGTACGGAAGGCGTTGCTGGAGCGCGTCCCGATCCAGTGCGACGGCGACCTGTTTCACGTCGAGCTGATTGCGAAGGCGACGTTCCTGACGTGCATGATGGACGAGGTACCGCTGACGCCGAAGCCGGAGCGCGTGCCGCGGATGATGTGGGTGAAGGCGGACAAGCGGGTGATGTGGGGCAAGCCGAAGTTCGCGCACAAGAAGTTGGAGGCGGAAGAGAAGGCAATTGAGCCGAGCCACGGATGACACAGAACACACGGTTCAGAAAGGATTGAATGATCCGATTCTGATCCGTCTTCTCCGTGTCATCCGTGGCCATGCCTGACTGCCACGGCTTCACCCGATCAGCTTCCGCAGCTCCTTGATGCACTTCGGCACGGCCACGGTCGCGTCCTCGGCCGCCTCGTACTCGATCACCACGCACCCGTCGAACTTGGCGTCCTTCAGGATCTTCACCATCTTGCCCAGGTCGGCTTCTTCCTTCTTCTTGCCGCCAGGGTTCACTTCCGTCTTCACCTGACACACCACGCCGTAGGGGGCGATCTTGGCCACATCCGCGTACGGGTCGTCCGTCTTGAAGTTGCCGGTGTCGATGTTCACCCCCAGCCACTTGCTCTTGATCGGCTTCACCAGCGCGAGCAGTTGGTCCGGCGTGGCGGTGATGCCGCCGTGGTTCTCCAGCGCCAGAATCACGCCCGCCTTCTCCGCCGCCGGCAGGCACGCCTCGATGCTCGCCACCACCCGCTTCTGCGCGTCTTCGAGCTTCTCGTCCTTCTCCAAATCGCCGGCGAAGATGCGGACCGTCTTCGCCCCCACGTCGCCCGCCAGCTTGATCCACGTGAGCGCCTTCTTCACCTCGTCGGCCCGCTTGGCGTCGTCCTTCAGGGTGAACTTGTTGCCGATCGGCACGCCGGATACGGCCCGCTTCTTCTTGGCGGCGTGGGCGGCCAACTTCTTCGCGTACTCGGCCGTCTGTTCGGCCCAGTAGTATGAGGTGAGTTCGACGGCATCGAGCGGCAGGTCGGCGGCCAGGTCGATGAACTCGAACAGGGTCATGCTGGGCTTCTTCAGGTCGAGCTTCTGGCGGAAGCTGTACGCCGCCAGGCTGAGCTGAAGGGTCGGCTTGTCCGGCCGCTTGATCGGGTCGATGGCCGAGGCGAGCGGGGCGACGGCACAGGTGGCGAGGAACGCGCGGCGGGAGAGCATGGGAGGCATCCTGGTGAACCCCGGCAGTCATACCGGGGGTGGAGAGAGAAGCACCCCCGGCATGACTGCCGGGGTTCGCCCTATTTCAATCCGAGCACCTTGTCCATCCGCTCGGCCACGTCGGCCAGCCACTTCTCGTCGCCGCCGCCCACCTCGCTCGTGGCCCACCCCTCGTACCCCACCTCGCCGAGTGCCTTGAGCACCTCCGGCCAGTCCTCGCTCCCCTCGCCGATCTTGGCGGCGAACCCGTCACCGTCCTTGCCGCTCTTCTTCGCCAGGTCGGTGCTGTACCCCTTGAAGTCGAACTTCACCATCCGCTTGCCCAGCTTGCGAATCCAGTCGGCCGGGGCCACGCCGTATTTGATCATGTTCGAGATGTCGAAGTACGCCGCCACGTACTCGCTCTTGAACTGATCGACGTACTCCACCAACTGCTCGGGCTTGGTGATGAAGTTGTTCCACACGGTCTCGATGGCGATCTTCACCTTCAGCTTCTCGGCGAGGGGCAACGCCTTCTTCACCTCGGCCGTGCTCCGCTCCCAGCACTGCTCGTAGGTGGCGTCCTTGTTCACCACGCCGGGCACCAGCAGCACGGTGTCGGCGCCGACCGTCTTGGCGTCGTTCAGCGCCCCCTCGAGCGCCTTCAGCCCCTTCTCACGGACCTTCTCGTCCGGGCTGGAGAGCGTGTCTTTCCAGTGAACCGAGTCGATGACGCCGTGAACCAGAATGCCCGTCTCCTTCGTGGCGGCGACGACTTCGTCCAGTTTCAGCCCGCTCGGGCTGTCGATCTCCACGCCCTGGAAGCCGAGCTTCTTGATGGCGTTGAACTTGTCGGTGGGCGTGCCCTTGATACCGATCATGCCGTACTTGACGGCCTTCCGCAGCTTCGGCTTCTTGGCCTGCTCGGGCACCGGGGCGGCCGGCAAGAGTGATGTCGCGGTGAGGGCCGCGGACGCGGCGAGGAACTGGCGGCGGGTGTTCATAGTGCGGAATGGGGAATGCGGAAGGGGAGGAGTGCGGAAGGGTTGCCGGGGAACTACGGGAGTGCGGAATCGGTCGCGGAGGTTGTCATTCCGCATTCCCGTTCCGCACTCCGCATTCCAACTAGACCTTGCTCTTGGCCAGTTTGTACTGGCCGGGGACGGGCACGTCGGGCATCTCGATCTTGCCCATCTCGTACTTCTCGGGCGTCAGCTTCTGGTTCGAGGCGAGCAGTTCGTCCCACTTGATCCGCTTGCCCGTGTACGCCGCCTCGCGGCCGAGGATGCTCATCAGGGTGCTGTACGCCGACAGTTCGCCGTCGTTGATCGGCTTGCCGTTGCGGATGCTGGCGAACAGCTCGTCGTGCTCCGTCTGGTACGCCTCGCTCAGCGGCACGTCCTTCGTCTGCCACGGCGAGACGCCGGTGATGGTGTGGTTCTTCAGGTCGCACGTGCCCTTGGTGCCGTAGGCCATGTCCACCTGCTCGACCAGGCAACCGGCCACCTGCCGGCACTGGTTGAACACCTTCGCCCCGCTCGCGTACTCGAACACCACGCTGAAGTTGTCCCAGATGTTGCCGTACTTGTCGTCGGTGCGGCTCTGCCGCCCGCCCGACCCGCTGGCGGACACCGGTAGCGCCCCGCCCATCAGCCACGCCGCCTTGTCGATGGTGTGGATGTTCTGCTCGACGATGAAGTCGCCGCTCAACCAGGTGTAGTAGTACCAGTTGCGGACCTGCTGCTCCATCGGCGTCCACTTCGGGCTGGCCCCGCGGTGCCACAGTTCGCCCGTCAGGTAGGTGCTGTGGACGGTGCGGATCTCGCCGATCGCCCCGTCCAGCACCCGCTTCATCGTCTCCCGCTTGGGCGCGTGGTAGCGGTAGGTGAACCCGCTCACCAGGCTCTTCTTGTTCTCCTTCTGCTTCTTCACGCTCTCCAGCACGCTCTTCAGCCCGGCCACGTCGGTGGCGTGCGGCTTCTCCATGAAGATGTGCTTCTGCTTCTCCACCGCGTAGGCCAGGTGCACCGGGCGGAAGCCTGGGGTGGAGCACAGGAGCACTACGTCCACCCCGCTGTCGATGAGCTGCTTGTACCCGTCGAACCCGGTGAACTTCATCTCCGACTTCACGTCGATACGGCCGGCGATGTCGGTCTTGAACTTGGCGTCGGACTGCTCGGCGGTGCCAATGATACCCTTCAACCCGGACTCCAGCCGGTCGGCGAAGATGTCGCACACCGCCACGAGCTTGGTGTTCGGGTCGGCCTTCAGCGCCTCGATGGCCGCCCCGCTGCCCCGCCCGCCGGTGCCCACCAGCCCGACCTTGAGGATGTCCGACCCGGCCGCATGCACCGGGTTGGCGGTGGAGAGCAGCACCCCGCCGGCGGTGGCGGCGGCGGAGGCCTGGAGGAACTTGCGACGGGACGGACGCGTCGGGGTGGTCATGGAGTCACCAGAGAGGAGAGGCGGGCGGGAACGACGGTGCTATTTTGACGACCGGCGGGGCGGCTGTCACGGCGAAAACGGGTCTGTGCGGGCGCTTTCGGATTTGGCGAACCCGGCCCGCGGAGAACTGTTCAGAGGTCGGGTCTGCGTCGGGTGGGTCCAGCGACGGCGTCCGTCGCGCCGACCCACACGACCCATTCGCCCCATTCCATGACCCTGAGTCGCACTGCCCCGCCGGGTCCGCCTTGATTCCCCCGTCGCTCCGATTATAAGCCCGCGACCCGGATTGTCCCACGATGTGGGTTGGCATGGCTCGGTTCCGCCCTCGGAACCGGGCACGGAGGCGGCGTGACGTTGCGGACTGCGATCCTCTGGTGTTCGCTGCTGTGCGCATTCGCGCCGCA
Organism: Planctomycetia bacterium; assembly: GCA_031387445.1. Taxonomy (GTDB): domain Bacteria; phylum Planctomycetota; class Planctomycetia; order Gemmatales; family Gemmataceae; genus JALHQU01. The sequence goes on along the minus strand of JANNDF010000698.1, from coordinate 3,260 downwards.
AGTGCGCGCACAGACTGACCCGCCCGGTCGGACGCTGCCGCTCCCGCCCATTGCCCCCATCCCCGAACCGACGCCGTCGAAAGGGCCAGCCGACCCGCCCCCGCGGCCGGACGTGACCGCCAATTTCCAACTGCCTGGCGAACTCCGCCTGCCGTCCACACCTCCCGGCTCGACACTGCCGGTGCTGCCGGAACGCCCCCGCGACCCGATCCCCACCCCGCCGGTGACCGACCTGCCGGTCGGCGGGCGGGTGACCCTGCCGGCCCTCGGGCAGCAGGTGATCCGCTTCGGCCCGCGGTACGGGCAACTGAACACCGCCAAGGGCGAGCCGGTGCCGGACGACGACGACCCCACCCAGAAGAACACCCAGCGGATCGTCTACCAGGGCGGGCTGGTCATCAACATCGAGTACGGGGGCGGGGCGGAGGGCGTCCGCCGTGTGGAGTTGGCGGCCGACAACGTGGTCATGTGGGTGAAGGGGGCGAAGCCCGGCATCAGCCTGAACGAGCCGCTCAAGGTGGACGCGCCTCCGCCGCCCGCGGAGGGGGGGAAGAAGGAGGGGGAGAAGGAGCGGACGAAGGTGCTCATGTACCTGTCCGGCACGGTGGTCATCCGCAATCAGACGGGCGCGGCGAGCGTCGGCGGGATGACCGAACAGGTGTTCCGGGCGGCGGAGGTGTTCTACGACGTGGACAACAGCCGGGCGGTGGCGGTGAAGGCCGACCTGGAGACGAAGTTCGCCCGCGGGTTCGACAGCATCCACGTCCGGGCGGCCGAGATCGACCAACTGGGCCGGCACGACATCCGGGCGTACGACGCGGTCACGTTCTCGAGCAAGCGGCCGGCCGACCCGTCGCTCACCCTGAACAGCCGGAGCGTGACGCTCACCGAACAGGTGGCCGAACGGCGGAACATCTTCGGCCTGCCGTTCCGCGACCTGTGGACGGGGCAGACGGAGGTCGTCAACCAGCGGCGGCTGGTGAGCGAGGGGAACACCACCCGCGTCCTCGGCTTCCCGGTGTGGTACAGCCGCCAGTCCACCATCGACCTGGACGACCCGCTCGGCCCGCTGTCGGCCGTCGCCTTCCGCTCCGACCGGGTGTTCGGTCAGGTGCAGGTGTACAGCACGTTCGACGCCTACGACCTGCTCGGCGTCCAACACCCGCAGAGCAACCAGTGGCTGGTCCACGCCGACTACATGGCCCTCCGCGGGCCGGGGGTGGGCACCGACTTCAACTACACCAACCTGTTCGGCCCGGCGTTCAAGAACACCGGGGCGTTCACCGCCTACGGGCTGCACGACAAAGCCACGCAAGACCTGCTCGGCACGTTCCGCGGGTTCGAGCCGCGGTTCCCGGAGTACCGCGGGCGGGTGCAGTGGGTTCACAACCAGGATTTGTACGAGGTGGGCACGGCGTTCGCCCGCCTGCAAGCGCAGGTCGCCTACCTGAGCGACAACAACTTCTACGAGCAGTTCTACAAGTTCCGGTTCGACCAGGATCCGAACCCGGAGACGTTCGTGTACTTGTACGGCGGGGTGGGGAATTTCGCCTGGAGCAGGTTGGCCCAGAAGAACTTCAATCGCCCTTGGGTGACGGAGACGGAGTGGCTACCAAGGCTGGACGCCGCCCTCATCGGCCAGTCGTTCTTCGACACCCTGGTGTCCACCACGCGGGTGAGCGGTGGGTACGCCCAGTTCCGCCCGGCCACGCAGGGGGCGGCGTCGGACGTGGCGGGCGAGCAGAAGGCGGTGGACACCGCCCGCGGGGACGTGTACCAGCGGCTGAGCGTGCCGTTCGACCTCGGCCCGGTGCGGCTGGAACCCTACGGGATCGGCAGCGTCACCGGGTACACGTCCGACGTCACCGGCGAGAGCACCGGGCGGCTGTACGGCGGCGGCGGGCTGAAGGCGTCCATCCCGTTCAGCCGCCTCTACCCGGAGGTGAAGAGCGACCTGCTCAACCTCCGCGGGATCAACCACAAGGTGGAACTGCGGGCGAACTACTTCGTGGCGGCCAGCAGCGTGGACCACTCCCAGTTGCCCGCCCTCGACCGGCTGAACGACGACGTGAGCGACTACAGCTACCGGACGTGGCGGCGGGTCGGCGGGCTGCTGGGCACCGGGAACGGGCTGGAGACGTACAACATGCGGCCGAGCGGGCTGGCGCTCACCACCTCGCCCCTCTTCGACCCGCAACAGTTGGCCAACCGGCGTCTGCTCCAGAGCCGCACCGAAGTGCTGGACGACATGCAGGCGGTGCAAGTGGGGGTCAACCAGCGGTGGCAGACGAAGCGGGGGCCGAGCGGGAACGACCACACGGTGGACGTGATGTCCCTCGACCTGGGGGGCACCTTCTTCCCGAACAGCGAGCGGGACAACTTCGGCCACTCGTTCGGCCAGCTCGAGTACAACTGGGCGTGGAACGTGGGCGACCGCACGGCCCTCTTCTCGTCCGGCTGGATCGACCCGTTCGAGTTCGGCACCCGCTACTTCAACGTGGGGGTGTCGTACTACCGCACCGACGGCACCAGCATGTACTTGGGCTACAGGCACACGGACCCGATCGGCAGCCGGGTGATCGTGGCCATCCTCGGCTACCAGTTCAGCAAGAAGTACAGCGTGAGCGTGTCGCACGGGGTGGACCTGACGACCAACTTCATCCAGGGGACCACGGTGGCGTTCAACCGCACCGGCACCGACATGACCATGTCCCTGGGCGTGTCGTACAACTCGTTCCAGAACAACTTCGGCCTTCAGTTCCTGATCGTGCCGAACGCCGCCGTCCAGAGTGCCGCCGCCGCCGGGGCCGGCTCGACGGTGCGGAACCTGTTCCAGTAGGCGGGAGGTCGCGTGAGCCGCCGCACCTGGGCCGCCAAGTTCGCCGACGCCCTCCGCGGGGTGTGGCTGGCGGTGCGGCACGAGCGGAGCTTCCGCGTCCACCTGCCGATGGCCGTGCTGGTGCTGGTGTTGGCGGTGGTGCTGCGGTGCGAGGCGGTGGAGTGGTGCCTGCTGGTCGGGTGCGTCGGGGCGGTGTTCGCCGCCGAGACGTTCAACAGCTCGCTCGAAGCCCTCTTCCACGCCCAGGACGCCGCGGTTAAGGGCCGGGTGAGCGGGGTGCTCGACCGTGCCGCCGGGGCGGTGCTGCTGGTGTCGCTCACCGCGGCGGCCATCGGGCTGATCGTGTTCGGAAAGAGGGTGTGGGTACTGTTCACGTAGGGGCACCCCTTGTGGGTGCCCACAATCACGGGGCACCCACAAG
>JANNDF010000308.1:0-1184 GCA_031387445.1 Planctomycetia bacterium | reverse complement strand
GGGGTTTACCTGTTTACTCCCCCGGGTGGGCCTTCTGCCCAATTCTAAACCCACACACTTGGGCCTGACGCCCCACGCTCAGGATTGAGATTGTGTCATCCCGCCCATCGTCTGTGTCATCCCGCCCGTGCCCTGCGATTGCGTCATCGTGGTCGGCGGGTTGAAGAAGGTCGCGTGGATGCTGGCGCCGATGTCGTGGACGGAATCGACCACGTGCGTCAGCGTCTCGTGCAGCCCCTCGCGGATGACGTCCGTGATGGTGCGGCCGTCCAGGTGGGCGATCAGGTCGGCGATCTTCCTTTCGGCTTCGGTCGTCGCCCGCCCGGCGGCGTTCCCCGCGGCCGAGGCGGTGGCCCACTCGCACTCCCACAGGCAGCGGCGGATGGACCGCGGGAACTGGTCGTCGAAGATGAGGAACTCGGCGACGGCGATGCCGGGATCGGCGGGCATCAGCCGCGGCTTCTTGTGGTACGGCTCGTACCCGGAGCAGCTCATCAGGATGGCCACCCAGTGGGCGTTGTCGATCGGGCTGCCCACGTCCTCCAACTTCGGCAGCAGGGTGTGGTACTTCACGTCCATGGTGCGGGCGGTCTGGCTGACCCGCTCTAGGTAGGTGCCCAGCTTGAAGAACTCCCACGCCTCGCCGTGGCTCATGGTGGCGTCGGCGATGCCGTGCAGCAGTTGGTTGATCCGCCGCACCTGGGCGTAGAAGTCGCTCCGGTTGGTGTCGTACGCCATCCGCCCGACGCCGTTCTGCATCCACAGGTGGTAGTAGTTCATCCGCTCCCACATCTCGCCCGAGATCACCTCGCGGATGATGCGGGCGTTCTCCCGCGCCCACCAGAGGGAGTTGGCGATGCTGACCGGGTTGTCCGTGTCCCACGTCAGGTGCTCTTGCACGCCCTCGGCGGTGGCAGCGCCTTCGTAGTCATGCACGCCCGAGATGATGAGCAGCGGCTTCCACTGCTGTTCCACCGGCACGTGGAAGTCGAGCAGCAGGGTGTGGTTCACCTCCAGGATGCGGGCGGTGTTCTCCGCCCGTTCCAGGTAGCGGGCCAACCAGAAGCAGTGCTCGGCGACTCTTGAAATCATTGTGGGACGCGGGATGTCGCCTCGTGGAAGGACTCGATCACGCCCCACCTCTCCCCTGCGGAGCGGGGGAGAGGTCGCCGCACCGAGCGGAG
>JANNDF010000685.1:0-3507 GCA_031387445.1 Planctomycetia bacterium | reverse complement strand
TGTCCCACGGACATGTTTCGGTTCCGTTTCCAACTCGCTGGGACGCCGGCCGCACCGTTCGGACACCATCTCCAACTCGCTTCCTCTCACGCGCCGCATCGGCTACACTCTCTTCACCCGCCTGACGCCCCATCGCACTGGCTCTCCCCATGCGCTTCTCCCCTGCCCTGTTGTTGCTCGCCGTCTCGCCACTCGCGTTTTCCCAGGATGTCCAGTTCAATCGGGACGTACGGCCGATACTGAGTGAGAACTGTTACGCCTGCCACGGCCCGGACCAGAAGAAGGTGAAAGGCAAGCTGCGGCTGGACGTGGAAAAGTCGGCGAAGGGCGAAGCGAAGAGCGGGGCGGTGGCGGTCGTGCCCGGTGGGGTGAAGGCGAGCGAGCTGCTGAAACGGATCACCGTGGATGGCAAAGACCACATGCCGCCGGCCGACACGGGCAAGGCGCTCACGAAAACGCAGATCGCCACCCTCACCAAATGGATCGAACAAGGGGCGAAGTGGGAAGACCACTGGGCGTTCACCCCGATCAAGAAGCCCACGGCACCGGGCGGCATCGACCAGTTCATCACCGCGAAGCTGAACGACAAGGGCCTCACCCCAGCGGGGGAAGCCGACAAAGTCACGCTCCTCCGCCGTCTGAGCTTCGACCTGACCGGCCTGCCGCCGACGCCGAAAGAGGTGGATGACTTCCTGAAGGACGCCACCCCCGCCGCCTACGAGACGGTCGTGGACCGCCTGCTGAAGTCCGACGCCTACGGCGAGCGGATGGCCGCGTTCTGGCTGGATGTCGTGCGGTACGCCGACAGCGTGGGCTACCACGGTGACCAGCAGGTGAGCGTGTGGCCGTACCGCGACTGGGTGGTCAAGGCCTTCAACACGAACATGAAGTTCGACGAGTTCACCCGCTGGCAACTGGGCGGCGACCTGATGCCGAACCCGAGCCAGGAGCAGAAGATCGCGGCCGGGTACAACCGCCTGGGCATGATGAGCGCCGAAGGCGGGGTGCAGCCGAAAGAGTACCTGAGCAAGTACGCGGCCGAGCGGGTGCGGGCGGTCGGCGGCGGGTGGCTGGGACTGACGACCGGTTGCTGCGAGTGCCACGACCACAAGTTCGACCCGCTGAGCGCGAAGGACTTCTACCGGCTGGAGGCGTTCTTCGCCGACATCCAGGAGCAGGGCTTGTATGGCGGGAGTGACTTCGGCACGAGCATGCGGATCGCAACGCCGGAGCAGGACAAGAAGTTGGCCGAACTGGACGCGGCGGCGAAGGCGAAGGAGCGGCAGGCGGCAGGGATGAAGGTGCTGGCCGGGGTGACGGTGACATCCCCCGCCGACAAGGTGGCGAAGGACGCGAAGGCCGCCACCGACGGCTTCCGGGCCGGGCTGCCCAGCACGCTCATTACTGTGACCGTTCCGCCACGGCAAATCCGCGTGCTGCCCCGCGGCAACTGGATGGACGACAGCGGCGAGGTGGTCGAACCCGGCGTGCCGGCCGTGCTCCCGCAACCGGCGAAGAAGGACAAGAGGCTGACCCGGCTGGATCTGGCCGACTGGCTGGTGAGCAAGGAACACCCACTCACCGCACGCGTGCTGGCCAACCGCCTGTGGAAGCAGTATTTCGGCGCCGGCCTCGCCCGCAAGATGGACGACCTCGGCAGTCAGGGCGAACCGCCCACCCACCCGGAACTGCTCGACACCCTCGCCTACGACCTCCGTGAGTCGTGGGACATCAAGCGGTTCGTCAAAACGCTCCTGATGACTGACGCCTACCGCCGCAGTTCGGTGGCCACGGCCGAGCAGAAGGAGCGAGACCCGTTCAACCTGCTGCTCGCCCGGCAGAACCGCTGGCGACTCGACGCCGAGATGGTGCGTGACAACGCACTGTCGGCGAGCGGCCTGCTGGTGAACAAACTCGGCGGGCCGCCGGCCAAGCCGTACCAGCCGCGGGGCTACTGGTCGTTCCTCAACTTCCCGGCCCGCGAGTGGCAGAACGACACCGGCGACGGCCTCTACCGCCGCACCCTCTACACCCACTGGCAGCGGCAGTACCTGCACCCGACGCTGCTCGCCTTCGACGCCCCCACCCGCGAGGAATGCTCCGCCGACCGCGTGCGGTCGAACACGCCGCTGCAATCGCTGGTGCTGCTGAACGCCCCGGAGTTCGTGGAAGCCGCCCGCGTGTTCGCCGAACGGGTGCTGACCGACGGCGGCAAGACGACCGATGAGCGGATCGACTTCGCGTTCAAGCTGGCGCTGTCTCGCCCGGCGAAACCGGCCGAGAAGGAGACGCTGGCGGCGCTACTGAAGAAGCACCAGGAGCAGTACGCGAAGGACGCGAAGGCGGCCGACGAGGTGCTCAAGACCGGATCGAAGCCGGCGAACGCCAAGCTCGACAAGACCGAACTGGCGGCGTGGACGAGCGTGACGCGGACGATCCTGAACCTGCACGCCGGCGTCACCAGAAACTGAAAAGAGTCGCTAACCACAGTGGCACAGACACACAGAGAGAACAAGCGAGAAGTGTTGTTTTCTGAACCCCCTCCTGTCTTCTCTGTGTCTCTATGCCTCTGTGGTTAGTCCGGTCTTCCCTCTTCCGAGGTCTCTCCATGTCCGCGAAGAAGCTCCTGTGGGCCGTGCCCGTCGCCGGGGCGGTCGGTGTGGGCGTGCTACTGAACGCCGTCATGCCTTCGGCCGACGCCGCAGGCAAGGCGGACGGCGACCCGAAGCAGAGCGTGTCGCTGCCAGTCAAGCAGGTGGTGCTGTTCAACAGCGGGGTGGGCTACTTCGGCCGCACCGGGGAGGTGGACGGCGAGGCCCGCGTGGACCTGACGTTCCCCGAGACCGACATCAACGACCTGTTGAAGTCGATGACCCTGCAAGACTTCAACAACGGGCACATCTCGGCGGTCAGCTACGACAGCCACGAGCCGGTCAGCCGCACCCTCAGCAGCTTCGCCATCAACCTGAACGGCGAGCCGACGCTGGCGAACATCCTCAGCCAGGCCCGCGGCGAGCAAGTGGAGGTGGTGATGAACACCACCGTGACGACGCAGCCGGGCACCATCAAGGGGTCGGTGGTGGGCGTCGAAGTGCAGAAGGTGCCGGTGGGCACGGCGCAACTGGACTGCACGGTGCTGAACGTGAGCACCACCGAAGGCTTCCGGGCGGTGAAGCTGATGGACGTGCAGCGGGTACGGTTCCTCAACCCGGTGCTCGAAGCCGAGCTGAAGCGGGCGCTGGAGACGGTGGCCCTGTCGCACGACTCGGCGAAGAAGGCCGTGAGCATCCAGTTCAGCGGCGAGGGTAAGCGGAAGGTGAAGGTGGGGTACGTGGTGGAAGCGCCGATCTGGAAGACGAGCTACCGGCTGGTACTCGACAAGGACGCCAAGCCGTACCTCCAGGGGTGGGCCATCGTCGAGAACCCGACGGACGAGGACTGGACCGGGGTGAAGATGGGGCTGGTGAGCGGCCGGCCGATCTCGTTCAAGATGGACCTGTACAACCC
>JANNDF010000141.1:0-1263 GCA_031387445.1 Planctomycetia bacterium | reverse complement strand
GTCGGGTGAAACCTTCACCCGACCCCCGGCGGGGTCGGCTCCATTTTTGTGGGGCCGGCTGCGTTTGATGAGTCGGCCTTCGCCCCGGTCGGGCGGTGTGGTACACCTTGGCCCATGACCCGGTGTTGCTGGCTCTGGCTGCTCGCGTTCGGCGTGGCGTCGTCGGCGTACTGCGTGCTGGCCGCCCGCGAACTCGGCCCCACGTTCGACGAGACGTTCTACGTCGCAAAGGGGCTGCACTTCTGGCGGACGGGCAGTCACGCACCGCTCATGCGGGCCGGCACCATGCCGCTGCCGGTGGACGTGCAGACGTTCCCCGTGTGGGTGTGGGAGCAGCTTCGCGGGAAGCCGTTCGACGCGGTGGAAGAGCTGCACACCGTGTTGCCCGTGGCGAGGGCATCGAACCTCGTGTTCTGGTGGCTACTGCTCTTCTACGGCGGTCGGCTGGCGAACCTGTGGGGCGGACGATCCGCCGGGCGGTGGGCGACCGCACTGCTGGCGTGCGAGCCGAACCTGCTGGCCCACGCCGGCCTCGCCACCACCGACATCGCTCTGACCGCCGGCGTGCTGGCGGCGGTGTACCACTTCGCCGCGGGGCGAACCGGCCCGTGGTGGCGGCGGGTGCTGGTGCCGGGCGTGGCGGCGGGGCTGGCGGTGGCGTGCAAGGCGTCGGCGATCACGTTCGTCCCGCTCGCGTGGCTGATCGTCAATTCACCCGCGGCCCTTGCGGGCCGGGTTCGCCAAATCCTGCTGACCATCCTCATCGCCGCCGTCACCCTCTTCCTCGTCTGCGGCACCGATTGGGCGGCCGAGCCGTCGTTCATCCGCTGGGCGAACACCCTGCCCGACGACACCACTGGGGACGCGATGCGGTGGACGGCGGACCAACTGCACGTCTTCCCGAACGCCGGCGAGGGGCTGGTTCAGCAGGTGAAGCACAACCTCCGCGGGCACGGATGCTACGTACTCGGCGAGTGGCACCCGCGGGCGGTGTGGTACTACTTCCCGGTGGTGCTCAGCGCCAAGCTGCCCGAACCGCTGCTGTTGCTCACGGCGGGGTTGTTGCTGTTGCGGCCGAAACGGTGGCTGAACCCGGCCGGGCTGATCGCCGTGGCGTACCTGCTGTTCAGCCTGAGTTGCCGCGTGCAAATCGGCGTGCGGCTGGTATTCCCATTGGTGGCCATGCTGAACGTGGCGGCGGTGGTGGGTGTGTGTTGTCCGGTCGGGTGGCCCGCTCTCGCCGAGAGCGGGTGCAGATCCCGC
>JANNDF010000627.1:0-6375 GCA_031387445.1 Planctomycetia bacterium | reverse complement strand
CGACGCGAACCACACGTTCACTTCCCGCTTCAGACGTGCCTCGACCCGTCGCTCACGCTTCCGGCTCGTCCTTCCGTCACCACACGTTCACTTCGCGCTTCAGATCCACCCCGCAGAAGTCTTTCACGTGCCCGCCGACGGCGTCGAGCAGTTTCAGGATGTCGCGGGCGGTGGTGCCGGGGTGGGCGACGGCGTAGTTGGCGTTCCGCTCGCTCACCTCCGCCCCGCCGACGCGATACCGTGCCAGCCCGGCCTTCTCGATCAGCTTGCCCGCGTCCTGCCCGGTCGGGTTGCGGAACATCCGCACGCCGGACTGGAACGACAGCGGTTCCGCCGCCTTGCGCGTGACCCACGCCCGTCGCATCCGCTTCAGCAGCACGGCGGGCGATTCGGGCCGCAGTTCGAACTCCACACTCAGGATGACCGGCTCGGTCAAGTCGGACGAGTGGTCGCCGAAGGTGAGTTGCTCCTTGCTGCGGGCGTGTTCGGTGCCGTCGTCGTGCAGCACCACCACCCGCCGCACGCACGCCCCGATCTCCCCGCTCCGGTCGCCTACGTTGCACCGCACGCTGCCGCCGACCGTCCCGCGGATGCCGACGAGCGTTTCCAGCCCGCCCAGCCCGGCCTTGACCGAGTGGGCGAGCAGGTCGAAGAGTGGCGTGCCGCCGCCGCATCGCACGCCCGTGGGGGTCGATTCGATGAACGAGAAGGCAGGGCCGTGCAGCCGCACCACCACGCCCGGCACCGGGTCGTCGCGGACGAGCAGGTTGTACCCGCCGCCGAGCATCCGCACGGTCAGCTTGTTCGTCGTGCAGTGACGAAGAACACGGGCCAGTTCGTCCACCGTCCGCGGCTGGACGAAGAACTCGGCCGGCCCGCCGATCTTCAGGTGCGTGTACGGGGCGAGCGGTTCGCGGGTCTTCACGATGTCCGGGAACGTGTCGGCCAGGGTCGTCATTTCCGCTCCTCCGTTTCCCGACATGATAGGGTGGAACCGGGAACGGAGTGGCCGGGTGAGGACAACCCCACCCGGCCACTCCGTTCCCGGCTCCATTTCCGTTCCCAATTATTGCGGCCGAATCGGCGGGGCCGGCGGCAGTTTCGGCGGCGCTTGCACGCCGGGGATCGGCGCTTCGGTCGGCGACGGCACGTAGGTCGGCGGGGCGGGCATCAGCGGCAACGGCTCGTGAGCGGCGGGGCCGGGCGCGGTCACCGGGGGCACGGTCGGAATGGGTGCCGCGGGGGCGATCGGAGCGGGCATCGCCGGGGTCGGCAACGGGCCGCGGTCCAGGTCGGGCATCACCGGGCGAATCGGCCCAGACGTGTCCGGCGTCGGCAAAGTCGGCTGAGTCGGCGCCAGGACTGGCACCGGTCGTGGCGGGGGCGGGTCGTTCAGCGGCGGGTCGAGTTTGGGCGGGTTCGGCCCAAACGGGCTGGCGTCGGCCGGTGGCGACGGCGGCGGGGTGGCGGCCCGCGTCATGGACGTGCGGCCCGGCTCGGTCATCGGCTCGCCGTAGCTCGCCCCCTGGATGGCCGGCGGCGAGACTGGCGGCGGCAGTCCCACTTGCGACGGAGGCGGCTTGCTGGCGAAGTTCCCGGTGCTGGTGCCCGTGCCGGCACCGGGGGTGGTGCGGTTGAACGAGTTCTGCACCGACAGCCCACTCCCGCCGGTGGCCGTCGGGTCGAACGTGGCCGGCCTCGCAGCCTTCGCGTTCGGCGCGCCACCGCTCCCCGGCGCGGTCAGCGCCGAGCGGGTGTCCTGGCCGAGCACAAGCGGCTCCTTCTCCTGGCCGGTGTTCAGGCAGCCGACCGAGGCCAGACTGCCGACGAGAACGGCAAACGCCGCCGGACGCAAGGGACGCATTTCCGCTCCGTGCGAAGACCCGTCGCCACTTCCTTGCGGCGACCAGCGGACGTGGAATAGCGGTCGGCGGATGGGGTGTCAACGCGGACTGCGGGCGGCGAATCGGGAGCCGACCCCGCCAGGGGTCGGCTCCGCTCGCCCAGTCAGTCCTTCAGTTCCTTCCCCTTCCACGCCCGCGCCTTCCACCCGTAATCGACGAAGCGGTACTCGAACCCGCCGTCGGCGTAGAAGTCGATCGCGCCGTAGAGGGGCGGGAAGCCGTACTCCGACCCGCCCCACCACGCCCCGGACGCCGCCCCGCCGCACACGTACCACACCCCGCGGTATTCCACCCGGTCGCACGTGTGCATGTGCCCACTCAGGCACAGTTTCACGTTCGGGTGCCGCCGGAACACTTCCGTGATCTCCCAGCAGTCCACGTGCTGCCACACCTTCGGGATCAGCACGCCGTCGGCCTTCTTCTGCCCGTCGCCGTACACGCTGCTCGTCACGCTGAGGATGGGCAGGTGGCTCATCACGCACACCGGCGTTTCCGGCTTAGTCTTCTTCAGGTCGGCCTTCAGCCACTTGAAGTGGTCGGCCGTCAGCAGGCCGTAGTTGGGCCAGTTGCACACGCTGTTCAGGGCGATGAAGTGCCACCCGCCGGCGTCGAAGCTGTAATACTCCGCCGGCATGCCGAGCACCTCCGTCATGAGGGCGAACCCCTTCTTCTTCTCCGGGATGTCGTCGGTCGGCTCGACCCCGTCCCACACGTCGTGGTTGCCCAGGCAACTGTGGATCGGCACCTTCACCCCGTTCACCGCCGCCGTCCACACCTCGATCTGCTCGGCCGCTTGCTTGCCCGTCACCTTGCCGTTCACCGCCATCACCGCGTCGCCGCTGTTCAGGATGAGTTCCGGCGTCTAGTCCTTCTGCCCGAACATGTGCTCGAACATGGCCGCCACCCCCTTCGGCGCGTCCAGCTTCGGCGTGATGTGAACGTCGGTGATGTGGGCGGCCCGCAGGCTCGGCTTCCGCTTCACCTCGGCCGCACGGGTGGTGGACACGACCCCCATCGTGGCGGCGCCGATCCCGGCGGTGAACAACTGGCGACGGTTCATAGCGCACTCCGGGGATGCGAACCGGCACCGGCGCGAGCCGGTGCCGCGATGAGTTGACGCTGATCTTACCGCCGCCTTTCCTTCTCGACCTGCTTCGTGTTCGGGCTGGTGCCGCCGGTCGGCCCGCTCTCGCCACCGCACCCGGAGGCCAGCACCACCGCCACCGCCGACGCCACGAAGCAGACCGCCATCAACAGCCGACGCATGGTCGAACTCCGGTCGAGTGTGGTTACCAGTCGCTGCCGAGGACTTCGCCGCCGGCCGGGGTCATGGCGCTCCACCACGTGTCCCCGCTCACGCCGGGGTTGACCGTACGCATGGCGGGCCCCTTACAAATGCGGTGTGAACGAGCGGGACGAGAGCATGATGCGCCAGGACGGTGTCGAACGCAGGTGCGGGGGGTGAAAAGGGGGTGAAGGCGGAACTCGCCGGACGACGCGACCGAACGGGGGTGCCGCCGGACATCGCTCCGTCCGCCGCGGCTGAACAGCGGGCACACCCGCACGCCACTCTCCGGGGGTGTATGCCCCGCCCCGTGCAGGCGGGCGGAATCACCCGGTACGTCGAGAGGCGGGTCGGTCGCGGGGTGGCGGTGAGCAGCATGGCGGCGGTCGGCAAGCCGGAGGAGGACGGGAACGCCGGTCGTCACACGCGGGCGTCCGGCGCCCCCGCCCCGGTGCGATAGCGGATGCCCGACGCCAACCTGCGGACGGGCGTTTCCACCAGACGGTGAAACCCGTAGGCGCAGGCGACGCTCGCCACCGCCCCCGCGGCAAAGTGCAATACTGCCCACCCGCCGGATTGTGGCACGCCCGCCCACGTGAGGGCCGTCATCACCCTGTAGCCGACGATCCCGTGGACGAGGTACACGCTGTACGACCAGCGGCCGACTGCCCGCAACGGACCCCACACCCGTCCAGCGAGTGCCGTCGGGTGGCGGGTGACGAGGACAAGCCCGACGGCTGTGGCCGCCGCAAAGAACGGCCGCGGCGAAGAGGTCAGCACCGCCACAAGGATCAACGCGAACGGTACGCCGGCCATGAGCCACCGCCACTCCTTCGTTGCCCAGTAAGCGCCCCACCCGACTGCGACGAAATAGAACCAAAACGGGAGGTGCCACCAGTGCGAATTCACCGGCTCGTGTGGGGCATCGTCACGGAGCGACAACCCGACGGATAGCACCCCTGCGAGGAACACGAGTACATGAAGCACCAGCAGTGTGTTCGCGTGGTGATTGAGGACTTTCCGCCAGAGAAACCCCTGGCGGATGACCCAGAAGAGCCCGGCCCAGATGACGTGCAATTGCAACAGGGTCGCAAGCGACCAGAAAGTGAACAGTACTGGTGGACGGGCGAAGATGTCGGATGTACCGGTCAGATTGAGGACCACGTCGAAAAACGTGACTTCCGGCAGTCGAGCGACCTCCGGGTTCGGAATCCAACTGGCAATGGCTAGCAGTCGCCAGAGGGGAATCAAGTAGACGAGTGTGACAGCCGCCCAATACGGTCCCAGAAGAATGAGGAGTCGTCTCCCGACGAGACCGGGCACAGAAAATGAGAGGTCCGTCGGCTTCGGGTGGTAAATTGCAGCAATTGTGTACCCCGAAATGACCATGAAGCATTCGGCAGCGGGGTGGAAGCGGATCAGCCATTCCACCACAACGCTCGGGTCCGTGAACAAATAGGCGAAGTGCTGTCCCATGACCGACAGGCAGATGACGCCACGCAGGACGTTGACGGATTCGAGACGGCGGTCGGGAGAGGGGACGAACAGCGGCGTGCGGTTCAACAATCGCCCTCAAGCGTACCACAGGAGGCGGCGGTGCGAAGTATAGAAAGTCGGATCCCGACAGTCATCCGGATTACCGACCTCTCAGGCACTGATCAGAACCCACCGCAGGCACTTCCTACACTGAACCTACAACCGGCCGCCGGAGACCGCTTCCCGCTCGGGGGGTCCGCGAATTCGCATCGTTCACTTGGGGAAGTATTACCCGCCGGCGGCCGGCGGGATCGAGACGCACACGCAGACGCTCGCCCGCGCCCAGGCGCGGCTCGGGGCGGAGGTGCGGGTGGTGGTGGTGAATCACGCCGACGCGGCCGGCAGAGATGTCACGTTTGAACGCTTCTGTCGTACCCCGGACGCCACCGACCGCGACGGCGACATTCTCATTCACCGCGTCGGCCGGCTGGCGAACGTGGCCAAGCTCGACGTGTGCCCGGCGCTTCCGGCGCTGCTCACTCGCGTCCGCCGCGAGTTCCGTCCGCACGTGTGGCACCTGCACGCCCCGAACGTGACCATGATGCTGGCCGTCCTCGCCGACCGCCGCATCCGCCCGTTGGTCGTGACGCACCACTCGGACATCGTTCGCCAGAAGGTGCTCCGCCACCTCGTCCGCCCGCTCGAGAACGCCCTGTACCGGCGGGCCGTCCGACTCCTGCCCACCAGCCCGGCCTACGCCGACGGGTCGCCGACGCTCACCCGGTTCCGTTCCAAGGTGGAACCGCTGCCGCTCGGCCTGGATCTGACGCCGTTCCGGTCCCCGTCGCCGGCCGCCCTCGCCCACGCCGACCGCCTCCGCCGCGAGGTGCCCGGCCCGCTTTGGCTGTCCGTCGGCCGGCTGATTTACTACAAGGCCTTGGGGGTTGGGCTGGAGGCCCTGGTGAATACCCCCGGCACGCTCCTGGTGGTCGGCACCGGCCCGATGGAAGAGGAGTGGAAAGAACAGGCGAAGCGGCTGAACCTCGGCGACCGGGTGCGGTGGCTGGGGCGGGCGACGGACGACGAGTTGATCGGGGCGTATCTAGCCAGCTCCGCCCTATGGTTCCCGAGCAACGCCCGGAGCGAGGGGTTCGGGCTGGTGCAGGTGGAAGCCATGGCCTGCGGCTGCCCGGTGATTAATACCGCGATCCCGGCGAGCGGGGTGGGCTGGGTGAGCCGAGACGAGGTAGAAGGGCTGACGGTGCCAGTGGGCGACTCGGCCGCGTTCGCCGCTGCCGCTCGTAGATTGATTGACGAACCGGGACTCCGGGCTCGCTTGTCCGCGGCCGCCTGTGTTCGGGCCGCCGATTTCGACTGGCTCACGATGGGCGAGCGGAGTTTGGACGTGTACCGTTCGGCGATCGGCCCGGAGGGGTGCCGGTGAAGGTGCTGCACCTGGGAGCAGGAAACCTGTACGGCGGGGTGGAGACGTTCTTCGTCACCCTCGCCCGGTTGCGGCACCTCGCCCCCGACATGAAGCCGGAATTCGCGCTATGCTTCCGCGGACGGGTGTGGGACGAGTTGTCTGCCACCGGAGTGCCGGTGTTCGACTTGGGTGCGGTCCGCCTGAGTCGGCCGTGGACGGTGTGGAAGGCGCGGCGTCGGTTACGGGCGGTGCTGGCCGACCGCCGGCCCGACGCGGTGGTGGTC
>JANNDF010000625.1:0-2546 GCA_031387445.1 Planctomycetia bacterium | reverse complement strand
CGAACCACACTGCGTGGCGTTGCGTTTTGGACGGCGGTGAGTACCACTCTGATTGGCCTGATGATCGATGCAATCCGGGTCATGCTGCCGTTCCTGATGTCGATGACCGGAATTCAGGAGAGCTACAGAATTGCGTCGGTGGCCAGTTTCTTCGCCCCGTCCGTGTCCTTCATGGCGTCGGCCGCGGCTTGCTTGGCGGTCTCCAACTCTTTCGTGGCGTCGGCGGCCAGCTTCTTCGCGGCGTCCAGATCTTTCTTCAGCGGGTCCACACTGGCCAGCGCGGCGGCGGTGGTATTCTTGGCGTCGGTCGCCGCCTTCTTTGCGTCAGTCGCGTCCTTCTTCGCCGCGGTCAGGTCGGTCTCGAGCTGATCCGCCTTCGCGTTCGCCTCGTCCAGCGCCGCCTGTCGCCGCGTCACACCGTCCTTCATCTGCTTCAGGTCGGTGGCGGCGTTCGTCACCTTCTCGTTGGCCGCCTCCAAGTCGGCGGTCAGTTTCTCCACCTTGGCGGTCGCCTGCGGGTCGCCGGACGCGGGGACGCTCGCTACCTTCTTCTCGTTCGGGATGAGGCCGGTCATGTAGACGATGGCGAACCCGCCGACGCCCAGCGCCAGCCCGGTGGCCAACCCCGCCAGCACGCCGCCGATGCCACCCCGCTTCTTGCCCTTCGACTCCGCCTTGTCGTCGTCCTCGTCGTCGTCGTCCGCCACCGCCCGCTTCGGCGGCGGCGGCACCTTGGCCGAGGCCCGCTGCCGGTCTTTCGGCTGGCCGGTCGAGACCGGCGTTCGCTTGTCGCGTGGGGCCGCGGCCCCCACCCCGCCGAGTGCGCCCGCCGCCACCGCCGCGGCGATGGCCGGCGCGCGGTCGTCGGTGGCGTCGGCCGGCACCACCCCGGCGTCGGGCGAATCGTCGGCCCACCCCATGTCGCGGCCGAACAGGTCGGCGGCCACGGCTTCGGGGTCGTCGTCCACGTCCGGCATCCGCCCACTCATGGACGAGGCGGGGCTTTGGTCGCCCGGTACAGGGATGTCGAAGTCCACGTTGTCCGCGTCGGTCACGACCTCCGTCACGGGCAGGTTGCGGTCGAAGATGCTCGACCCGCCTGCGTCCGGGTCGGACAGGTGGTCGTCGAACTCGATGGCGTCGCCCTTCCCGCCGATCAGTCCGGACTCCTCCGCCGTCAGGTCGAACTCGGCCATCGACCCGGCCGGGTCCGGCTCGCGGGTGGTGTCGAACACCCGCCGCACCTCGCTGTCGCTCACCCGCCCGGTGTTCTCGGCATTCGGGTCGGCCGCTTCCACCCACATGCTGTCACTCGGCGGGTTGTCCCCTCGCAGGTCGGCGAACAGGTTGGCGGCGTCGTCGTACTTGTGGGTGGACGGCGGCTTGACCGGCGGGGGCAGGTCGGTCGGCATGCCGCCGGCCCACAGGTCGCCGGAGGTCGGCTCGCCCTTCCGGGCGGCGGACGCCGACGCGTCCAGCCAGCCGGACCCGATGTCGGTGGGGGTCAGCGGCCCGCCGGTGAAGATGGACGAGTCGGCGGCGGACGGCGGCACCGGGGTGCGGGTGTCGGCCAGGGCGTCGTCGTGGTCCTCGACGGCGAACAGTTCGCCGGAGCCGTCCGGCACAATGGCATCATCGTCGAGCAGGATGGCGCTGGCCGGCGCGTCGTCCGGCGGCTCGCTCAGCATCACCCCGCTGAGTGCGGCGTCCAGGTCGTCGATCGGCGACGTGCCGGCCTTGCCGAACAGCGCGTCCTCGTCGTCCAGGTCGAGCGGTTCGGCCGGTTCGGGCGGGGACGGGGTCCGCGTGTCGTCGGCCGGCGGTACCGGTTTCGGTTTGGGCATCCCGCGGCGGAAGATGTTCGAACCGTCGTTCGGCGGGAACGGGCCGGTCGGCGGGTGGACGGCCATGCGGGAAGACTCCGGGATGCGATCGAGGTAGACAGGGCAGAATCGGCGAACCGTGCCGACCGACCGGATTGTGCGTCACAAGGGTAATCCGGGCTGACCGGCGAATCGACCTTCCTGGTCGTATTTTGACCGGAAAATATGGCAGTGTGTACCGAAAATTCGTGTTTCGCGGGCGGCGGTCGTCCCGTTCGTCGCGCAGCGGGTGCGAACAGATTGAGCGTCCGGCGAGCGGGCGACTGTTGGCAGCGGATGGGGAAGGGGCGGATTCGTGGCCGGGCAGTGAATCTGTTCAAGATTCCCGGCGACGGCATTCCGCTTGCTAAGTTCTTGTACAATCCTCTCGAACTGTGTTCGGTGGCTCCCGAGTTGGTCTCCCTTATGGCTCCCACCGTCAGTTGGCCGCCCCCCGCAGACCTGTCCGCCAACACCCCGCTGCCGTCGGTCCCGTTCCCGTCCGACGACGTGGTGGAACTGCCGCTGCTGCTGCCCGAGTGGCAGGTGTTCGCCCTGGAAGAGGCCGCCCGCAAACGGGGCATGACCGTCGGCCAGCTCGTCCGCCGCCTGTTCGCCGACCTGTTCCCCCGTCGGGCGTGAGTCCGGCCGAGTGAACCCCGACTGGAACCGCGACCGGCAGGG
>JANNDF010000597.1:0-2004 GCA_031387445.1 Planctomycetia bacterium | reverse complement strand
GCACCACCTGTGGAACCGGGAACGCAGTGACCGGGTGGGTTTTCCGCCACCCGGTCACTGCGTTCCCGGTTCCATGTCTGGCCACGCGGTGCTTCGCACCCGCTCGGCCGCGACCTACAACGCTCACGCCCGACCCCGTACAACATCCCCCTTCTGCGAGAGGGGTGACGATGTCGACGCTGTTAGTCACGGGCGGGTGCGGGTTCATCGGCAGCAACTTCGTCCGCCACCTGCTGGCGACCGACCCGACGGTTCACGTCGTCAACTTCGACGCCCTCACGTACGCCGGCAACCTGGCCAACCTGACGGACGTGGCCGGCCACCCGCGGTACACGTTCATCAAGGGCGACGTGACCGACCGCGACGCGGTGCGCTCGGCGATGAAGGGCGTGACGGACGTCATCCACTTCGCCGCCGAAAGCCACGTCGATCGCAGCATTCAGGACAGCGGGCCGTTCTTGAAGACCAACGTGATCGGCACCCAGGTGCTGCTCGACGCCGCCCGCGAGTTCAAGGTGGCGAAGTACGTGCAAGTGAGTACCGACGAGGTGTACGGCAGCCTCGGCGACACCGGCCTGTTCACCGAAGAAACACCGCTACACCCGAACAGCCCGTACTCGGCGAGCAAGGCATCAGCGGACTTGCTGGTGCAGGCGTACCAGCACACGTTCGGCCTGCACGCCGTCGTGACGCGGTGCAGCAACAACTACGGCCCGTACCAGTTCCCCGAGAAGTTGATCCCGCTGTTCGTGTCGAACCTGCTCGCGGATCAGCAGGTGCCGGTGTACGGCGACGGCATGCAGGTGCGAGACTGGATTCACGTTCTCGATCACTGTCGGGGCGTCGAAGCGGCGTGGCGGAAGGGCAAGAGCGGGGAGGTGTACAACTTCGGCGGCAAGTGCGAGAAGGCGAACCTGCACCTGACGCAGTTGCTGTTGGAACTGCTAGGCAAACCGACCTCGCTCATCAAGTACGTGGCCGATCGACTGGGGCACGACCGCCGCTACGCCATCGATTGCACCAAAGCTGAGACGGTGCTGGGCTGGCAACCGGAAGTATCGTTCGAGTGCGGGCTGAAAGAGACCATCGACTGGTACAAGGCAAACGCCGCCTGGGTGGCCGCCATCAAGAACAAGGACTACCTGGCGTACTACGAGAAGCAGTACGGCGGGCGGTAAGTCCGGCTGTGCCGGATGTCTTCTTTCCCGTCCGGCACAGCCGGACCTACGAGGCGTGCGATGATCCGCGGCGTGATCCTGGCGGGCGGCAAAGGCACCCGCATGGGTGAACTGACCAAAGTCACCAACAAGCACCTGCTGCCCGTCGGCCCGTACCCGATGGTGTACCACCCGCTGAAGAAGCTCACCGGGGCCGGCCTCACCGACATCCTGCTGGTGAGCGGCACCGAACACATGGGCGACTTCGTCGAGCTGCTCGGGTCGGGCAAGGATCACGCCTGCCGGCTGACGTACCGTGTGCAGGACGAAGCCGGCGGGATCGCCCAGGCGCTCGGGCTGGCCGAACTCTTCTGCACCGCCAGTCGGGCGTGCGTGCTGCTCGGCGACAACATCTTCCAGGCTCCGCTCCGCCCGATGCTGGACGCCGCCGACGCACACCCCGATTGGGCGTGGCTCGGGCTGAAAGAGGTTCACGACCCGGGGCGGTACGGTGTGGCGGAGTTGAACGGCAAGCGGGTGGTGGGCATCGAGGAGAAGCCGAAGGAGCCGAAGTCGAACTTCGCAGTGGTGGGCATCTACATCTACCCGCCGGACGTGTTCGAGGTGATCAAGACGCTCAAGCCGAGCGGTCGGGGCGAACTCGAAATCACCGACGTGAACAACTACTACCTGAAGGCCGGCCGCATGGGGTACAGCGCCCTCGACGGCTACTGGACCGACGCCGGCACGCTCGACAGCCTCGACACGGCCAACGAACTGGTGCGGAAGACCCCGCCGGTGTGGTGATTGGTGGAACCGGGAACGCAGTGACCGGGTGGCCCACAAC
>JANNDF010000590.1:0-5611 GCA_031387445.1 Planctomycetia bacterium | reverse complement strand
CCCCGGCAACCACTGCCGGGGTTCGCCCGGAATATTCGTGTACTACGCTTCCGCATCCCACCGGAAGCTACCCATGCCCCGCCTGTGCGAGCCGTGTCGGTTCCACTCGGCCGACGAAGCCCTGTCCGCCTGCCCGCAGTGCGGCGAGCCGGTCAAGTTCACCCTCTTGCCGCCGACCAATTTCGCCCCACCGCCGGTCGAACTGGGCGAAACCGCCCCGCCCGTGCGCCCGCCGCAGATGGGCCTGAGCGACTTTTTCCGCGGCAAACTGCTGTGGGTGAGTGCGGCGGCAATCGTCGGCCTGTTCGCCGTGGCGGTCGGGCTGTGGCTGATGCGGGGCGACACGTTCGAGCAGAAGGTGGCCAAGCTGAAGGTGGGCATGCCGATCACGGACGCGATGCTCGTCATGGGCGACGACAACAAGCCGGCCAAGAAGCGGCCGTCGATCAACATCACCATCGGCGGCAAGCCGGGACAGGACGACCCGCGCCGCTTCTCCGACTTCGACGAGCCGGTGGACGTGTGGGGCGAGGGGTTTGTCGAGTACGAAGAAGGGTCGGACGCGGTGCGGATCGAGTACGCGAACGGGAAGGTGACGGGCGTGTACCCGAAGAAGGCCGAGGGCGGTCTGCGGAAGAAGTACACGTACAATTGACTCGGTTCTCCTGAGGACGACCCATGCCCATCACCTGGACGGACGCCCGCGAAATTGGCGAACTGCTGTTCGAGAAGTACGACACGCTGAACCCACTCACCGTGCGGTTCACCGACATGCACAAGTGGGTGCTGGACGTGGAAGACTTCGTCGGCAAGCCGGAGGAGAGCAACGAGAAGCGGCTGGAAGCAATCCAGATGGCGTGGTACGAGGAGTGGAAGGACGAGTACGGGAAAGAGTAGGTGCCGCCTGCCGGGCGGCACCTGCTCGGTCACTTCGCCTTACTCTTCTCCAGGTCGAGAACCGCCCCGGTGTTCGTCACCGCGATCTTGCCGTCCGCGGAGATGACGAACAGCCCGCCGAGTTCGTTCGCCGCCGCCACCTTTGTCAACTTGGGTGGCTTCGCCGCGTCCACCTCAAACATCGTCAGCCCGCTCGACTGGCCGCCGGCCGACACCAGCAGCTTCGTTCCACCGGGGGTGAACCGCACGCAGTTGACCTCCCCACCGGGGGTTGTCTCGCTCAGGTCGCCGTCCACCGGGCCGACCAGCAGCCGGCCACCCGCCTGGCCGCCCGACACCACCACCGCCACCCGGTCGCTGCGGAATGCGACGTCCGACGGCACCCCGAGAAGCGGCACCGGGGTGAGCTTCTTCCACCCCGGCCCATCGACCACAATCACACTCCCCACCGCCTTGGCCGGGTCCATGTTCCGCTCCACCCCGATCACCTTCTTGCCGTCGGCCGACACCGCCAGCGCCCACACGGGCAGATCAGTGGCGATGTCGTCTTGCATCTTCCGTGTGGCCGTGTCCCACTTCAGCAGTTTGCCGCGGTACATCAGGTTCGGCGATTTGCCGGACACCGTCACCCCGCTGATGTACACCGCCGAGCCGTCCGCGGAGGCTTCCAGGCCGGACACGCGGAACGCCGTGTTCGACGACTGGATGACGTTCGCCGGGGTGACCCGCTCGCCTTCGGTCAGGCTTCCGTCCGTCAGCTTGAGCAGGTCGAACTGCTGCACGTCGCCGGTGGCAATCAAGTTGTCCTTCTCCGACGCCTTGGCGTCAGCCGCCTGTTGCACCGTCGCGGCGAACAGGCGGCCGTTCGTCTCGTCGGCGGACACGCGGTTGATCGGGCTGGCGGTCTCGTAAGTGGCTTTCAGCTTGAAGTCGGGCACCGAGTACCGCCGCACCACCCCGCGGATCGGCGGCCGGGCCGTGGCGTCCTTGACGCCGAACGTGATGAACTCCTTCTTCTGCGGCAGGAATACGCCGGTCCAGAACGGCTGCACCCTGGCCTCGCCCAACTTGGCGAACTCGCCGGTCGCTCCGCCGAAGCCGCCACCGCCGATGATGCCACCTGGAAGGCCTCCCCCCGGTGCGATCACCCCTTCTCCAAGACGGAAAGCTTCAAAGAATCGGGCCGTCTTGTCGGCGTACTCCTTGTCCCCGACTTTGTTATTCCAGTCATGCCCGCGGGACGTTTTGGCCACATACACCAGGTTGCCGCTCGCCGCGAACCGCAGGAAACTCAAATGGTCGCCGTGGACCTTCACCGTGTACGCATCGGCGTTCAGAGTGCCCAGCTTCGACTTCTCCGGCCCGCTCTCCGGCTTCTTGTTCGTCAGGTGATCGACCAGGTCCTGGGGCGTCTTGTTGGTCAGTTGGTTCCGCCCCGGCCGCAGGCTGAAGTCCACCACGAACACCTGATACAGGATACCGTCGATGTCCGCTTTCCACTCCCGCCCCTTCGGCGCCTCGTCGAAGAAGAACGGCTTGAACTCGGCCGCACTGGTGGCCTGTTTCGGGATGAGGGCGGTGAACCCGATCGCCTTGGCCATCGCCACCCACTCCGGGTCGTCGGCGTAGGGCTTGTGAGTCTTCGGGTCGAAGGTGATCTTGATGCTGTTCAGGAAGCGGTCCTGCCGGTCGTTCACTGTCTCGCCTTTGTTGTTGCGCATCCCCGTCACGAACATGGTGAACACCCGGTACCCGACCCGCACGCTCACCCCGTGGGTGATGTTCCCGTTCAGTTCCTTGACGTCCCACCGTGTCGCCGCCTTGCCGTCCACCTTCGTCGCCTCGCCGCTCCCCTGGAGGCCGTAAGCGAACACGGGGCGAATGATGCCCTTCATGAGCACCGTCTGATCGAGTTCGAGCTGTTCGGGGGTGAGGTCGTGGTAGTACACGTGGTACATGACGTCCCCGTCATCGGTCGTCCACTTCTTGCCGTTCACCAGCCCGAGGCGGTTCTCCAGATCGACGAGGTTCCGCTCCCCTTTCTTCCCGCCATTCGGCACGTCGACACTGAACCCGTCCTTATTCTCAATCGGCCTCCACGCCCCGTCGATCGGCTTCGGCTGCCGCGGGTCGGGCCGACCGCCGAACGGGTCGCGGGCGACCGGCACCTCGCCCTCGAGCAGCACGGTCAAGCTGGCCAGGAAGTTGTCTCGCTTCTCCTCGGCGGTCGGCGTGTTCGGCTTCCACTGGTAGCGGAAGAGGAAGGCATTCCGCGTGCCGACCCCTACCGCCACGATGGCGTTCTCATCCCCATCAGCGGTGGTGAGCTTGTACTCGATGCCGTCGTTGCCGCTCACCAATCGGCCGGCATCTTTCTTCAGATCGCCGACGGGTACGGCGAACGCGGCGGCGACGAACGCGCTGCTGGTGGCGGAGGTGCCGACGGGGAGGAGGAGTTCCTTCACCGTCACTCTGATGGCGTTGTTCTGGTCGCCGGCGGTGTAGGTCGTGCCGCTCACCTCCCGCGTGGCGTAGGTGAACTTGTCCGCCGCCTTGTTCACCCCGCCCGGCATGTCGCAGGTGAAATCCTTCCCCTTGTACTCGGCCCACCCCTGCGGGCGGATGGCCGGCGGCTTCGGCGCCGGGAGAGGGTCGCCCCCTCCGCCGCCGCCACCACCGGGGTTGAAGTCGCCGGGGTTCCGCGGCGGGATCGGGATACCGCCGCCCACCGGCGGGTTGAAATTCGGTTGCACCTGACCGGTGGTGGCCAGGCTGGTGGTCGCCGCGGCCGACCCGGAGCCGTTGTTCATCACGATGACGGCGATGCCACCGGCCACCATCATCAGCATGACCGCGCCGATGCAGATGAACGCGATCATGACGCCACCGCTGCCCTTCTTCTTGGTCCGCGGGGTGTCGTCGTCCTCGTCGTCGTCATCCCGCCCGCGATCCCGCTCCTTGAACCGCGGCTTCTTCGACTCGGTTTCCTCGACCTTCGCCTTCGGTTTGGGCACGACCGGGGCAGCAGGTTTGGCGGCGGTTGCGGGGAGGGCGGCGGCGACGACCGGCTTGGCCGGGGTCGGCGAGGCGGGCAACGGGGTAGCTTTTTTCGGACCTGCGGCCGGCACGGGTGCGGCGGTCGGGGCGGCGGACGCGACGGGTTTGGCCGCGGCGACCGGTGTGGCCGGCACCGCTTTCGCCGTGGGGAGTGGTGCCGCTTTCGCCGGCAGCACCGGAGCCGGCACGTCCACGTCCGTCCAGCAGGTGCCGCACTTGATCTTCTTCCCGCGGTCGGACTCGCCGGCTTGAACGGCGTCCCGGCACCCCGGACAGGTCAACTTGATGGCCATCGCTCGATCTCGAACAGTTGGGAGACACCCGCCAGTCGAGTCGAAATTATACCCGATCCCCGCGAGAGTGGATGTGCGAAGTGGCCGCCGGCGGAGTTGTTACACAACCGGGCGACCGTTCGTGACGGCGGGTGGCACCGCGTGCGCGGTCACGTGGTCTGTGAAACTGGTCCGGGATCTGCAGGTACAACAGCGGCCCACGCAGCAGCCGTCATCTCGGCTTCGCTGCCCTCGGCGGGTCATTCGGCTTCGACGGGTCGGCGGGCACTTCGGACCGGAGCCAGGTCACCCCGGCCCGGCTGATGAACGGACGAAGCCGCCGTTCCTTTCGGGTCGTCCTCCGGCTTCCACGAAATTTGAAACACGAACCACCGCCCGCCACAGCCGATGACCAGACCCGCGTGGTCGAACCCGGCCACCTCCGACGCGGTGAACTCGGTCGCGTCCCCGCCGGGGATCGGCCGCACCCTTGCCACCACACAAATCACGGCGCCGCCCTTCGGCTTCTCCGTCACCCCGCTTCGCCCGTGGCTGTGCCTCGCTCGCAGGGCCTTACGTGCGATCGGAACCGGCGGTGGCGCTTTCGGGGGGGCGGTCGCTTTCCGTTTGGCCGAATCGAGCGGTACTTTCGCCCAACAAGTGGGGCACTGCATCGAACCAGTGGATTTGTCTGCCGACACTTCGCAATCACACGCGGGGCAATGGGCGGTGACAGGCGTGGTGTGGCACGCGGAAGCGAGGGAATTCGGCACCCAACTGTCGGACACGGTCCGCCGCCCGCCTTTCCGTTCCCGCCCCCACTCCGAGAATAGCCTCATACTGTCCGCCTCACTCCCAGGGGATCGCCCGCATGTCGAACAGCTTTAGCGCACAAGGCTCACTCACCGTCAGTGGCAAGGCGCACACCATCTTCCGTCTGGCGGCGGTGGAGGCGGTCATCCCGCAGGCGAAGAACCTGCCGTTCAGCCTGAAAATTCTGCTGGAGAACCTCCTACGCTGCGAGAACGGGCTGAGCGTGCGAAAGGCCGATATCGAAGCCCTGGCCCGCTGGAGCCCGACCGCCGAGCCGGACACGGAGATCGCCTACACCCCCGCCCGCGTGCTCCTGCAAGACTTCACCGGCGTGCCGTGCGTGGTGGACCTGGCGGCCATGCGGGACGCCATGAAGGCGCTCGGCGGCGACCCGGCGAAGATCAACCCGCTGGTGCCGTGCGAGCTGGTCATCGACCACTCGGTGCAGGTGGACAACTTCGGCACGGCCACCGCGTTCGCCGAGAACACCGCACTGGAGTACGAGCGGAACCAAGAGCGGTACACCTTCCTGCGGTGGGGGCAGAGCGCCTTCCGCAACTTCAAGGTGGTGC
>JANNDF010000139.1:0-7078 GCA_031387445.1 Planctomycetia bacterium | reverse complement strand
CCTCGGATCCCTTCCCTCCGCCCTCTGATTGGCCCCCGCCCCCCGCGCCCTCGGGGGTTAAATGTCTTCTCTGTTCTGATCCCGTCTTTTCCGCGTTCATCGTGCGGCTCATTTGTCTTCTTTCTTGGGGGTCGGGGCCTTCGGTTCGTCGTCCCCGGTGAGTTCGCCGTTGGCGATCGGCTTGAGCGCCCGGCCCCACTCGTCGAACTGGCGGACGACGGCGTAGACCGACTTGCCGTCCTTGTCCTTGTCGCGGGCGGGCACGGCGTTGAACACGTCCCCCTTGTCGAAGATGTACACCACCACGCCGTAGGCCGTGCCGTCTTTGAACGCCCCCCGCAGGGTCTTGGCGTCGTCCTGGCTCAGCTTGATGTCGGGCTTCACCAGGTTGAGCGGGCGGGCGAAGTATTCCGAACTCTCGTCCTGCGAGTAGCGGTACAGGTTGGGCACCCGCGGGTCGTCGGTCGTGCGGGTCTTGATGGTGCGGTGCAGCTCGTACCACTTCGGTTTGACCCCGTCCTTGCCGACTTCGATGGTGGCGTCGGCGTCCTTGCGGGTGTAGACGCTCAGGGGCGACTCGTCCTTGTTGCCGCGGATGTGCTCGGCCGTCCCCTTCGCCGTCTCGTACAGCTTCTTCTCGCCGAGCGCCGTCACCTTCGCGTCGGCCGCCGGCTTGGTGAGCGGGAACAGGACGTACGCCTTGTGGGCCACGTCCAGCCCGCCGTCCCGCGGGAGGACCGGCACCTTGAGGAAGAACTTGTTGCCGTCGATGGTGTCGATGCCGTCGATGCCGTCGGCGGAGATGGCGTCGCCCACGGCGATGGACACGTTCTTCTTGATGTTCAGCGCCTTGAGCGAGGCGCCGCCCACCTTGCCGGACGTCTTGATGACGTTCGAGAAGTTCTGCTTGGCCGCGTCGCTGGTCGGGAAGCCCTTCATGGTGACCAGGTAGTACCCCTCCGAGCTGGGCCACTGCCCCTCGTCTTCGGTCTCGGTCGGGGTGGCCGACGGCCCCGATTCTAGTTTCGCGGCGAAGGATTCCGGCGTGCGGGCGACGCCCTTGTTCTTCTCCGCGTTCGTCGGCAACGTCAGCACGTAATTCCCCGGCGAACTGTACCGCACTTCCGCGTCCTTCTTGGTGCTGTTCGGGTCGTCGTACTCGACCGCCTTCGCCTCCCCCTTGTACTTCACGCTCAGCTTGCTCAGCCGCGGGTTGCCGTCGCCGGTCAACTTCATCTCCCACTTGCGGACGCTCGGCTCGGCCGTCTCCAGTTGGCGGATCTCCACCCCGCCCGCCTTCGACTTGGCCAGCGGCAGTTCGGTCGGCTGGAATTTGGAATCGCCGAGCTTGCCGTAAGCGTTGTACAGCTCGACCGAAATCGGCTCGACCGACAGCCCGCTGGCGGCGACATTCTCGAACGCGGCCCGCGCGTTTTCGGGCGTCCCCACGTCTTTGGCGGTCACCTTCAGTGCGTCTCGCAACGACTCCGCCACCCCCTCTTTGGTCTTGTCCGACTTCAGCGCGAGCAGGAGCGTTTCGGTCGGCAGTTGGGCGGACGCGGTCGCGGCCCAGAGCGACACGGTGAGCACCGGCAGCAGGAAGCGTTTCACGGGGTGCCTCTTCCGGGTTAGGGGGTTTTCGATCCGGCTTTGCGGGCCGTTAACAGTTGTTGAATCTGTTCCAGCACTTCCCTCGCATGGACGGCGTGCGCGGCGCTGCCGCCGCGAGTCTCTTGGGAGAACTTGTTCCAAAGCGCGTCCAACTCGTCCAGCTTCGCCAACACGTCCTTGTCTCGGGGATCCTTCTTCGCCTTCTCGATCAACTCCGGGTCGAGCGGCGGCAACTTCACGAGCGGCTTCGGGTCGGGTGGTTTCGGCGCAGTCGGCGGCGGCTTCGTTTCGGTCGGCGGTGTCGTCTCGGTGGTGGGCGTGCTGCCGGTGTCGGTGGAAGTGGCACCGTCGCTCGTGCCGCTCGCCACCTGCATCCCCTTCTGCCACAGATACCAGATGCCGACCGCCCCGCCCGCCAGCACCAGGAACACGAACGCGAGGGCGAGGGGCAACCCCAGCCCGCCCTTTGTTCCCCCTCGGTCCGGCGGCGGTGGACCGGGAACGGGCGGCACTTTCATGCCGGTCAGCAGGTGTTCGAGCATCTGCTCGGCGGGGGACATTTCCTCCGAGCCGGTGAACTTGCCGGCGGTGGCGGTGCGGACGGTATTCCACACCGGGCACCGCTTCGCCGCGGCCGGTTCGGGGCCGCCGATTTGCCCGGTCAGCATGAACGCCAGCAGTCGGGCCACCACCTTCAAATCTTGTTGGACGAGTTCGGCCGGGGCGTTCGCCGACGGGTGACGCTTGGCGTACTGCTCCGGGGCGCACAGTTGGCGGGCCTTCCGCTCTTCGCCCCACAGAGGCAGGTCGGTCGGGTCGCTGCTCAGCCAGGCCGGTTTGGTGAGCGCCATTTGGCCGACCCAGGCGAACCCCAGATCGGGCAGGAACACGCGGGCGGGGTCGGACGACGACAGGTAGGCGGTGTCGGGGGAGAGCAGCCCCAGCCGCCAGCCGTGGCGGTGCAACTCGGCCGAGTGGCCGAGCAGCCCGCGGGCGAACTCGGTGAGCTGTTTGGCGGCCGGCGAGTGGCGGTGGCCGATCACCCCGTCGGGGAAACTCTCGCCGTAGACCCGCCGCCACTGCCGCACCGACACGAGCGTTCGCACCTGGGCGGTGGGCAGCTTGACGGCGTACCCGGTCGGGCCGGCGAGCGGGTCTTTGTCCCACTTCATCACACCGACCCCGTGGCCGGGCGGCGGGGCGGCGTACACCACATCGTTGCCGACGGTCCGGCTCAATTTGACGGTGGCGTTGCCGACGGGAATCGGCACGAACGCGGCGGTACTGCCGAGCAGGCCGAACGAGGGGATGGTGGGATTCGCGTCGGCGGCGTCGGCGGGCAGCATGTGGCGCCTGCAACGGGACGGGTGTGGGCGATCTTATGCCGCCGCTGCGAACGAACAAGGCTCGAACCGTCTGGTACACTGTTCCCACCTCTCCACGGGTCTCACCATGCCCGCCCGTCTCCGCCTCGTCCCGCTGCTGTTGCTCCTCGCCGGCCCGCTGACCGCCGCCGACCCGACACCCGCCGAGGTGTTCGAGAAGCGGATCGCCCCCATCTTCAAGTCGCCCAACCCGAGCAGTTGCGTGCAGTGCCACCTGTCGGGCGTGGACCTGAAGGATTACATCCTGCCCGACGCCGACAAGACGTTCCGCAGCCTGCGGGACCAGGGGCTGATCGACCTGGCCGCACCGGAGAAGTCGAAGATCGTGAAGCTCATCGAGATGGGCGGCGACGCGAAGGGGCCGGCAGTTCACGAGAAGAACCGGAAGGCCGAACGCGAGGCGTTCATCGAATGGATCAAGGCGTGTGCCGCCGACCCGAAGCTGAAGGAGGCCCCCAAACTGGACACGAAGGAGCAGGCGAAGCCGGCCGCGGCCGATGCGGTCATCCGTCACGCCCGGAAGGATCAACTGCTGGCCTCGTTCGAGGCGAACGTGTGGGCGTGGCGGTTCCGCTGCATGAACTGCCACACCGAGGGCACCCCGCAGAACGACAAGCTGAAGAAGGAACACGGCGACCGCGTGGCGTGGGTGAAGAAGGACGGTGCCGCTGCCACGATGGAGTATCTGATTTCGTCCAATCTGATCGACCCGGCCGACCCGGTGAAGAGCCCGCTGTTGACCAAACCGCTCGGTGAGGGCAAGCACGGCGGCGGGGTGAAGTTCGCCGTCGGCGACGACGCCTACAAGGGGTTCCGCACGTGGATCGAAGACGTGGCGGCCGTCCGCGGCGGGAAGTACACGACCGCCAAAGACCTGCCGCCGGCCGACGCCGGGCCGCTCAAGTTCGGCACCGACCTGTGGTTCAAGCTGACCGACACCCCGCCGGCGTGGGGCGACAAGCTACTCCAGGTTCGCGTGTTCGCCTGGGACGAGAAGGCGAAGGCGTGGGAGGCGGAGCCGGTGGCCGTGTCGGATCGGGTGGTGTGGGGGAAGGGCAAACTGTGGCAGCACAACGTCACCCTGCTGGCGGCGAAGGGGTCGGATCGCGCGAAGGCGTGGCAGAAGGGCACGCCGACACTGCCCGAGGGCAAGTACCTGGTGCGGGTGTACGTGGACACTGCCGACAAGCTGGCAAAAGACTGGAAGGCCACGCTGGGCGACGATGAGTACGCGGGGCAGGCCGAGTTCCGCGGCAAGTGGAAGTCCGGCTACGGGGCGATGACGGAGGTGAACGCCGGGAGCGTGAAAAAATGAATAGCAGATGGTCATAGCATTCCCCCGACATCCCGGCTACTCTGATCCTGTCACCGGACTCATCTCTTAGCTGACCACTCCCCTCGCCACAGGGTCGTCATTTAGGTCATCGGGGTCTGTCAACCCAGGTACCAGACCGTGACCCCAAGCGACCCGACGACCGACCAGTTGCCCGCGGCTATGGCCCAGCGGTTCGATTTGCTCTCCGCCGACACCACGGAGTACGCCCTGTATCTGGTCGACCCGAACGGCCGGCTGATGTGCTGGAACCTGGGCGCCGAGCGCCTGTTCGGGTATCGCACGGACGAGGCGGTCGGTCAGCACTTCTCCCGCTTCTTCTCCCCCGAAGACGTCATCGCCGGCCAGCCGGAGTACGAGTTGCGGGCGGCGCGGGAGGGCGGGCACGCGGACAGCCTGCGGTGGCAGGTGCGGAAGGACGGCTCGCGGTTCTGGTGCAAGGCGACCGTGACCGCCCTGTACAACGAGGCCAAGCAGGTGACCGCCTTCGCGCGGGTGATGCACGACCTGACCGACACTCAGGCGCAGGAGGCGGTGGCGAGGCGGGCGGACGACTTGGCCGAGGCGAACCGCGGCAAGGAGGAGTTCATGGCCATGCTCTCCCACGAACTCCGCAACCCGCTCTCCCCCATCCTGAACGCCCTGGCCATCCTGAAGCAGATCCGCACCACCGACCCGATCATCCGGCAGGCCGGCGGCATCATCGAGCGGCAGGTGGGGCAGATGGTGCGGATGGTGGACGACCTGCTCGACATCAGCCGCATCACCAAGGGCAAGTTGCGGCTGACGAAGGAGCGGGTGGACCTGCGGACCGTCATGAACCGTGCGGCCGACTCCGCCCGCCCGCTCCTGTCCGCCCGCCAGCACGAGTTCTCGCTACTGCTGCCGACCGAGCCGCTGTGGGTGGAGGGCGACCCCGGCCGACTGGAGCAGGTGGCCGTCAACCTGCTCAGCAACGCGGCCAAGTACACCGACCCCGGCGGGCTGGTGCGGATGAGCGTCGCCCGCGAGGGGGACGACGCGGTGGTGCGGGTGATCGACAACGGCGTCGGCATCCCGGCCGAGATGCTCCCCCGCATCTTCGACCTGTTCACCCAGGTGGACACGTCGCTCAGCCGGTCGCGCGGCGGGCTGGGCATCGGCCTGGCCCTGGTCCGCACGCTGGTGGAGATGCACGACGGGCGGGTGACGGCGGCCAGCGGCGGGCTGGGCAAGGGGAGCGAGTTCGCCGTCAAGGTGCCGATGCTGGTGGGCGCGGCGGGGCAGGTGCAAGAGACCACCCTGGAGCCGGGCACGCGGGCCGGGCAACCGCTGCGGGTGCTCGTGGTGGAAGACAACATCGACGCCGGGGACAGCCTGAGCATGCTCCTGCGGCTGTACGGGCACGAGGTGCTGGTGGCCCGAACCGGGCCGACGGCACTGGAACTGGCCGCCACCTTCCACCCCGCCCTGGTGCTGCTCGACATCGGCCTGCCGGGGATGGACGGGTACGAGGTGGCCCGGCGGATGCGGGCCGACCCGTCGCTGAAGGGCGTGACGCTGTGCGCGCTGACCGGGTACACCCCGAGCGATGCCGACCGCTTCCGCCCGCAACAGGCCGGGTTCGACCACCACTTCGTCAAGCCGGTCAGCCTGGACACCCTGCTCGGGCTGGTCAAGTCCCTCGCGTGACGGGCGGCGATACAACACTCCGGTCTACCCCCGGAGCATCCCGTGCCGACCGACCTGACCCCGCCCGACCCGACCCCCGTGCTCGACCTCATCTCCGCCTTCCGCCGCACGCAGGTGCTCTTCACCGCCTGCGAGCTGAAGCTGTTCAACGCGCTCTCGTCGCCGAAGACGTGCGGCCAGTTGGCCGGCGAACTGAGCCTGAACTTCGACGCCACGGAACGGCTGCTCGGCGCGTGCGTCATGCTCGGGCTGCTGAACCGGACTGGTGATGCCTTCACCAACACCCCTGCCGCCGCCGAGTACCTGACCACCGCCAGCCCGAACCGCATGCTCGGGTACATCAACTACTCGAACGCCGTGCTGTGGAAGCTGTGGGACAACCTGCCCGACGCCGTCCGCGAGGGCACCCACCGCTGGAAGCAGACCTACGGCACCGACGGCCCCATCTTCGCCCAACTCTTCCGCACCCCCGAAGACCAGCGGGAGTTCCTGCTCGGCATGCACGGGTACGGGCTGATGTCCAGCCCGCAGGTGGTGAACGCCGTGGACCTGGGGCGGTACAAGACGTTCGTGGACCTGGGCGGGGCGACCGGGCACCTGGCAGTCGCGGCGTGCCAGCGGTGGCCGAACCTGAACGGCGTGGTGTTCGATCTGCCGCAGGTGATCGGCCTGACGCACGAGGTGGTAGGCGCCACACCGGTGGCGGATCGGGTGACGATCATCGGCGGGGACTTCTTCGCCGACGACCTGCCGCCCGGCGACGTGTACGCCCTCGGCCGCATCGTCCACGACTGGACGGAAGCGAAGATCATGACGCTGCTGGCGAAGATTCACGCCGCCCTGCCGCCGGGCGGGGCGGTGCTGCTCGCCGAGAAGGTGCTGCACGACGACAAGGCCGGGCCGGACTGGGCGGTCACGCAGTCGCTCAACATGCTGCTCGTGACGGAGGGCAAGGAGCGGACGCTCGGCGAGTACGAGCGGTTGCTCACCGCCGCCGGCTTCCGCCAAGTGACGTGCCGCCGCACGTCCGCCCCGCTCGACGCGGTGATGGCAGTGAAGTGAGCCTGGTGGCACAGGC
>JANNDF010000468.1:0-7363 GCA_031387445.1 Planctomycetia bacterium | reverse complement strand
GCCTGCGACCGCGACCGGACCCCATTCTCAGCACCCGCACCGACGGGCCGACCGTTCGGTCACTTCAACTTCGGCTTGGTCTTCTTCAGCCCTTCCAGCTTCTCCTGCAACCGCTTGATCTCGGCTTCGATCACTTCGACGCTGTCCGCCGGCTTGTACTCGGCCGGGATCGTGGCCGTCGGGCCGACCGGCGTCGGGGCGGCGGGCGGCGCCGGCGGGGTCGGAGGCACCGGGTAGGCCGG
Organism: Planctomycetia bacterium; assembly: GCA_031387445.1. Taxonomy (GTDB): domain Bacteria; phylum Planctomycetota; class Planctomycetia; order Gemmatales; family Gemmataceae; genus JALHQU01. Next base: position 7,121 of record JANNDF010000468.1, on the reverse strand, counting down.
TAGGAGTGAGCCGTCCTTCGGGGCGGTCGCTTTGGCCGGCGGTTCGGGCGTGTACTTGTACTGGCCCGACCCGGTGGTCAGCCCGTACACCGTCGCCCCGCCCTTCGGTTTGCGGAACACCCACACCGGCTTGTCGTCCAGCGGCGTGGTGCCGACGAACTCCCACCCTTTGTCTTCCCGGTCTTGCAGGAACTTGACGAACTTCGTCTGCGGCATCTCGCTCACCGCCACGAAGTCGTACTCCCACCGCTTGGTCGAGGTGGTCGATTCGGCCTTCGCCGTCTTCACCTTCTCTTCCGCGTACCGGGCGATCGCCTCGTCCGCCTTCAGCTTCGCCTCGGCCATCTTTTTCAGCGCGTCCGCCCGCGCCGCCTCGGCCGTCGCCTGTTCCGCTTCCGCCCGCGCCTTCTGGAGTTCCGCTTCCAGTTGCTTCACCCGGTCGGCCGCGGCCACCTTCGCCGGAGCGCTTTGTGCGCCCGCGGTCGCCACCCACCCCGCCCCGCCGCTCACCGCCAGCCCGCACGCCGCCAGCACCCCGGCCGCCAGCAGCTTCACCTTGTTCACGCTCATGCCGATCACCCCTGTGGACAGTTGAAGAACGGACCCCGGAACCGCGAACCCGATCTGACCCAGCCCGACCGCCTTCGCCGACACGTCGGACGGCACGGTCGCCAATCCCACGCTCGCCAGCACGCCGAGCGTCAGCCCGCGGGCGCTCAGCTTTGCCAGCACCGCGTCTTTCGCCCGTGTCAGCCGCCCGGACAGTGTGCCCAGCTTCCAGCCCAGTTGCTCGGCCGCTTCCGTCTGCCCGAGTCCTTCCAGGCAGCACAGCACGAACGGCACGCGGAGGGTGTCGGGTAGGCCGGCCACCTCCTCGTGAACCGCCGCCAGTGCCCGGTCCCAGGCGGAATCGGGGATGGCGTGGCCGTTCCGCTCGCGGTGGGCGGTGGCCTGCTCGCGGGTGGTGCGGCGTTTGGCCGCCAGCCGCGACTTGCCGCATACCTTGTACGCCACCCCGTGCAGCCACGCCGACAGCTTGGCCGCGTCCTTCACGCTCGCGGCGTTCTTCACCAGCACCAAGAAGGTGGCCTGGAAGGCGTCGTCGGCCTCGGCGTCGGAGCGGCACAGGTGCCGACAGACGGCCCACACCAGCCGCCCGTGGCGCTTCACCAGGGACGCGAACGCCTCATCGTCGCGGGTGGCGACGAACCGGCGGAGCAGGTCGGCGTCGGCGTCCGGCGGGCCGGTGTCGGCGAGCGCCCGCAACACGGCGTGCAGCGGTCGGGCGGTCATTCGGTCCCTCGCGGTTCGGTCACAGGGGTAGTGCCCACGGTGGCTGGTGTTCTACACGCCGGCGGGAAGAAATGTGGGACCACCGGCCGCGACGACCCGCCAGAACTCCCGACACGTTTCAGATCAGGAAAGCCAACCCCCCACCCGGTTCGGTCGCTCCGCGACCCGAACCGACCTCCCCCACAAGGGGGGAGGTGAGGTGGTGCGCTTTCGCGTGTCGGTGACATTGAGGGAGACGCAACACTCCACTTCCCTCCTTGTGGGGGAGGTCGTCGGAACCGTCAGGTTCCGGCGGGTGGGGGGTCGCTGGGAGCGGCGAACGGGTTTGGTGGTCCGGGCGGCGGTTGTTCACGCCGCTTGACAAACACCCAGGCCAAGGACGCCACCGCTGCGACGAAGCCGGGCGACACCCACAAGAGCGTATACCAGGCGACTAACTCGCTACCCTTTTCATCCGGGTCGTCCGACGGCTTATCGCTGAGCACCCCCACGACTGCCAGCATCAGTATGCACGTCGCAGGAGTGAGGGCCGCCACAATGGGCCAAATCGATCTTGTCACCGCGCCGCGAACCGACAAGAACACCCCGACGGCGGACACCACGCACGCGCAACAGACACACCCCCATTCCAACCCTGGTCCCGCACCGCCGGCCGTCGCAAACGTTGTCATCGCCTCACCCCCCCGCGTGGTAGCGGCGGTAGATCGCTCCCAGGCCTTGCGGTTCGATGGTCACGTCGGCCAAGTTGAACCCCGACAGCCACTGCATCAGCCGTGGCACCTCGCCGGCGTAGTCGAACCGCACGCGGTCGCCGTCGAGTCGCACCGTCTCGCCTTCTGGGCCGCTCGTCGGCATCGCCCCCTTCACCCGCACGCTCACCTTGCGGAACGTGCCCAGTTCGCTCATCACCTGATGGTGAACCAGCTTGCCCTTCCGCAGGATGATGACGCGGTCGCACACCGTCTCCACCTCGCTCAGCACGTGCGACGAGAACAGGATCGCCTTCCCCGCCGACTTCGCCTGCTTGATCTGCTCCAGGAACTCCTCTCGCATGGTCGGGTCGAGGGTGTTCGTCGGCTCGTCGAGGATGACCAGCGGCACACGGGGGAGTAAGACCGCCAAGAGCGCCACCTTCCGCTTCATGCCGCTGCTCATCCGCGTCAGCGGGGTGTCGGGGTTGATGTCCAGCTTCTTGGCCAGGTCATCCACTTCGGTGCCGTACTTCTCCCCGCGGAGGTCGCCGAGGAACTGCACGATCTGCCGGCCGGTCATGGTGTCGTAGAGCCGCAGTTCACCGGGCAGATACGTCACCAGCCGGCGGGCCTGCACCGATTGTTTCCAGCAGTCGAACCCGCCGAGCGTGGCCGTGCCGGAGGTCGCTCGCAGGAAGCCGAGGAACAGCCGGAGCGACGTGGTCTTGCCCGACCCGTTCGGCCCGAGCAACCCGACCACCTCGCCGGCAGCGATGCTCAGGTCGAGGCCGTCGAGGGCGACGGTCGGGCCGTAGTGCTTGGTCAGCTTGTTGGCGACGAGCAGCATAGGTGAACCCCGGCAGTGATGCCGGGGGTAATGGTGTGGGCTACCCCCGGCATCACTGCCGGGGTTCACCAGACGGGGATAGAATACGCCAACCCTCTCCCCGGTGAATCCCATGGACGCCTTCATCCTCTCCGCCGTCCGCACGCCCATCGGCAAGTTCCTTGGCGGGCTAGCCGATATGCCCGCCCCGAAGTTGGGTGCGGTGGTCGTCGCCGAAGCGGTGAAGCGGGCGGGCGTGGCTCCGTCCGCGGTGGACGAGTGCGTGATGGGGTGTGTGGTGCAGGCCGGGCTGGGGCAAGCCCCGGCACGCCAGGCGGCGATCTTCGGCGGGCTGCCCCACACCATCCCGGCGTTCACCGTGAACAAGGTGTGCGGGTCGGGGTTGAAGGCGGTCATGCTGGCGGCTCAGAGCATCAAGGCGGGCGACGCGAACGTGGTGGTGGCCGGCGGGATGGAGAGCATGAGCCGGGCCCCGTTCCTGCTGCCGAACGTGCGGGCGGGGTACAAGTACGGCGACCAGACGGCGAAGGACTCGCTCGTACTCGACGGGCTGTGGTGTCCGTTCGAGAACTGGGCGATGGGCGAGGCGGCGGAACACATCGCCGGCAAGTGTGCGATCAGCCGGGCGGATCAGGATCGGTTCAGCGCGCAGAGCCACCAGCGGGCGGCGGCGGCGTGGGCGAGCGGGGCGTTCGCCAATGAAGTGGTGCCCGTCACGGTGGGCAGCGGGGCGAAGGCGGTGACGGTGAGCAAGGACGAAGGCATTCGCGCCGACAGCACCGCCGAAGGGCTGGCGAAACTCCGACCGGCGTTCCGACCGGACGGCACCGTGACGGCCGGTAACGCCTCGCAACTGAGCGACGGTGCGGCGGCCTTGGTGGTGGCGTCCGGCGATGCGGCGGGTCAACTCGGAACGAAACCGCTCGCCCGCATCGTCGCGTATGCCACCAGCGGGGTGTCGCCGAAAGACATCTTCATCGCCCCGGTGCCGGCCGTGCAAATGGTGCTGGCGAAAGCCGGGCTGAAGACGAGCGACATCGACCTGTGGGAGCTGAACGAGGCGTTCGCGGCGCAGATGCTGGCGTGCGGGAAGGAACTCGGCCTAGACGAAGCGAAGGTGAACGTGAACGGCGGGGGGGTGGCGCTCGGCCACCCGATCGGGGCGAGCGGGGCGCGGGTGCTGGCCACGCTGGTTCACGCCCTGCACGCCCGCGGCGGGCGGTACGGGCTGGCGTCGCTCTGCCTCGGCGGGGGCAACGCCGTGGCGATGGTCGTCGAACGGGTTTGAATGAGGAATTTCACCGCCGAGGGCACATGAGGGCACGAGAGGAAGAGAAGACAGAGGGCGGACATCCGAGTTCAAATGAATGGAGCCGACTGACTGTGCCCTCGGCTCTCTGAACTCTGTCTTGTGTCTTCCTCTCGTGCCCTCATGTGCCCTCGGCGGTGATAAATCTGGAGTCTTCATGCACCGCTTAGCATTCCTTCTGCTGTTCCTCGTCGGGTGCGCGCCGGCCGAACCGCCGGCCGTGCCGAAGCCCGAACGCACTGGCACCGACTGGCCGACGTTCCTCGGCCCGAACGCCGACAACAGCTCGCCCGACAAGGGCATCCTCACCGCGTGGCCGAAGGATGGGCTGAAGAAGGTGTGGGAATGCCGACTCGGTGACGGGTACGCCCCGCCGGTGGTGGCCGACGGTCGGCTGTTCCACTTCGACCGCTTCGACGACAACTGCACCCTGACCGCCCGAAACGCCGAGACGGGCAAGCTGCTGTGGAAGTTCGCCTACCACACTGACTACGAGGACTTCTACGGTTACGACCCCGGCCCGCGGGCGTGCCCGGTGACCGACGGCGAACGGGTGTTCATCCTCGGCCCGGAGGGGATGCTCTACTGCGTGACGGTGGCCGATGGCAAGGAGGTGTGGAAGGTGGACACGAAGAAGACGTACCACGTCCACCAGAACTTCTTCGGCGTGGGCAGTGTGCCACTGGTGGTGGGCGATTTGTTGATCGTCGCCGTGGGCGGCAGCCCGGACGGGAAGCGGCCGCTCGACCTGCGGGACGCCACGGGCAACGGCAGCGGGGTCGTCGCGTTCGACAAGACGACGGGCAAGGAGAAGTGGAAGGCGACGGACGAACTGGCCAGCTACAGCAGCCCGGTGCTGGCGACCTTCCACGGCAAGAAGACGGTGCTGCACTTCGCCCGCGGCGGGCTGATCGGCCTCGACCCGGAGACCGGCAAGGAGCGATTCAACTTCCCCTGGCGGGCGAAGATCCAGGAGAGCGTGAACGCTGCGAACCCGGTGGTGGTGGGCGACACCATCCTGTTGACCGAGTGCTACGAGAAGGGGGCGGTGCTGCTGCGGGTGACGAAGGACTTCAAGGTGGAGACGGTGTGGAGCGACGAGGAAGCCGAGGGGAATGCCAAGGCCCTCCGCGGGCACTGGTGTACGCCGGTGGTGGACGGCAAGTACGCCTATGGGAGCAGCGGGCGGCACGAACCCGAAGGGGACGTGCGGTGCGTGGAACTGGCCACCGGCGAGGTGAAGTGGAAGCAGGCCCGCACCCGCCGCAGCACCATCACCAAGATTGACGGGCACCTGATCGTGCTGACCGAGGACGGCACGCTCATGCTGGTGAAGCCGAACGCCGAGAAGTTCGAGAAGGTGGCCGAGTGGAGCGAGAAGGACAACCCGGACCTGCGGTCGCCGTGCTGGGCGCCGCCGGTCGTCGCCCGCGGGCTGATGTACGTCCGCGGCAAGGGCAAGCTGTGTTGCTACGAGTTGATGAAGTAGCCGCGAGCCGTAGGCGAGCGCGTCGCAGTTGCCACGCGCTCGCCTGCGGCTCGCGGCTACAATCACCGCATGTCCGAACCGCTCACCATCACCGCCGCCGCCCCGCTCATCCGCACCGGCGAACTCACTCCGTCGGAACTGCTGGAGCAGTGCCTCCGCCGCATCGACATCTACGAACCGGCCGTGAAGGCGTGGGCGTACCTCGACCGTGAGCGGGCACGCCAAGAAGCGGCGAAGGCGACCAACGAGATCAATGCCGGCCACTACCGCGGACCGTTGCACGGCATTCCGATTGGCATCAAAGACATCATCGACGTGTTCGACATGCCGACCGGGTGCGGGTCGAAACGGTGGGCGAACAGCTACGCCCGGCAGGACGCGACGTGCGTGGAGCGACTCCGGCAGGCTGGGGCAATCATCCTCGGCAAGACGGTGACGACGGCGTATGCGTACCTCGACCCGCCGGTCACACGCAACCCGTGGAACCTGGACCGCACCCCCGGCGGGAGCAGCAGCGGCAGCGCCGCGGCGGTCGCGTGCGGCATGTGCCTGGCGGGCCTGGGCACGCAAACCGGCGGGAGTTTGATTCGCCCCGCGAGCTACTGTGGCGTGTATGCACTCAAGCCGACCCACGGCCGTGTGAGCGTGAACGGTGTGTTGCCCCTGGCGCCGAGCCTGGATCATGTGGGGGTGATGGCCAACTGCGTGCGAGATCTGGCGGTGGTGTTTGAGGTGATTTCCGGTCCTCACTCGGACAATGAACCCAGTTATCTGCGATGCCAGCCGGTCCCGGATTGCATCAGCGACCTCGGTGTAATCCGAGACGACCTCCGCAAAGAAACGATGCGTCCGGAACTCAGTTTCCTCGGTGGGCGATTCGATGATCTGGCTGATCCGAACATCATCAGTTCGGTGCGATCACTTGCCGACCGACTCCACGCTGAAGGGGCAGTGGCAACCCGCATCGCGCCTCCCGCGGGGTTCTCGGAAGTCTGGCAGATGCACCGCACGATCATGGCAGTCGAGGCTGCGACATACCACGCCACCCGACTGAAGCATTCGCCGGATGACTACCCACCGAAGATTCGTGAGTTGATCGAGGACGGGTTGCGGTGCCCCGCGGTCGAGTACCGCCGTTCTCGAATCGGGCGAGACCAGTTGGAACAGGAAGTGAACAACATCATGAACGGGGTGAGGTTCATCGCCTGTCCCGCCACGACGAGTCTCCCCCCAGGACACGAATCGACCGGCAACCCCGCGTTCAATTCTCCGTGGAGTTACGTTGGCCTACCAACGGTGTCGGTCCCGTTCGACTGGTCGGAGGACGGGCTTCCGATGGCCGTGCAATATGTCGCTATGGAGCGAGAGGAAGCCAACCTGCTGTCCGCTGCGGCCTGGACCGAATCGGTGGTCGGGCTCGTTCGTCGCCTGCCGCCGGTGCCAGCGGTGTAGGGTGGGTCCAGCGGGCGCGTCGCCCGCGCCGACCCACGC
>JANNDF010000445.1:0-6418 GCA_031387445.1 Planctomycetia bacterium | reverse complement strand
TGCCGCCCGGCAGGCGGCACCTACTTCGTCTTCTTCACCAACTCGTCCAATTCGGTCAGGGTGAACCGCACGCTCACGATGTACGGCGGCTGGTCCTTCGACCAGTGCCCGTAGGTGGTGGTGACGAACGTGCCGTCGGGCAGGCGCTCCAGGCCGGCGTAGGCACAGTCCCACTTGTGCGTGTTGTCCATCAGCCGCACGCGGTACTGGCCTTCTTTGCCGTCGGTCAGGTCGGAATACTTGCCCACCCACGCCACCCAGTCGCCCTGCGTCGGCGTCTCGCGGGCGGTGTCGCGGAAGGTGAGCACCAACCGGCCGTCGGCGTCGTACATGCCCACGTGCCGGTCGCCGGTGAGCGCACCGGGCACCTGCTTCGGATCGCTGAACGTCTTCCCGCCGTCGTCGGAGAACATGACCCCGCTGTTGTGCTTGCGGCTGTTCTCGCGGAGCAGCACGGCGATCTGCTTGCCGTCCGGCGACTTCACCGTCCCCGGCTCGCACCAGTGGAACTCGGTCGAGTTGACGACCGCTTCCGGCTTGCCCCACGTCTTCCCGCCGTCGTCGCTGAACGTCTTGTACACGGTGAACCGCACCGGCTTCTCGGACTTGCCGTCTTTGGTGAACCAGCGGCCGTCGTCGTGGAACAGGGCCATGTACCGCCCCTTGCCGACCTCCACCACGCTGCCCATCGCCACGATGCCGCCGTACTCGCCGATGGGTGCCAGTTCGGTCCACGTCTTGCCGTCGTCTTCGGAGATGGAACTGCGGACGGGGTACATGCCGCTGAACAGCACCAGCCGCTTGACGCCCTTCGCGTCGATCACCCGGTGGATGGTCGGCGTCTCTTTGGACGTCTCCCAGGTCTTCGGCGTGGGCAAACGATCGGACCACGTCTTGCCGCCGTCGGCGCTCTTCTTCAGGATGATCGCCCCTTTGCCGTGCCCCTTCGGGTAGACGGCGAGCATCGTCTTGCCGTCTTCGAGCAGCACGGTGGTCGGGTGGCCGAGGTACTGCTTCGGCTCGTGATCGACCACCACCTGCCGGTACCGCTGGTCGGCCAGGTCGATGGTGGGGATGGTGAAACCGGGAGCCGGGTCGGCGGTCAGGGCGAGTGCGGCGAGGAGTGGGAGCATTGGGGGCATTCCGGGTGAACCCTGGCAGTCATGCCGGGGGTGATTGGGAGCGCGAAGCACCCCCGGCATGACTGCCGGGGTTCACGGGACTGGCGTTACCGCACCTTCGGCAGGCGTTCACGGTACTGGTCGGCGCGGGACTTCTCGCCGTCCTTGTCGCCGGTGACGGCGAAAATCTTGCTCAGCCGCACCACGGCGAACAGACGCTCGTCGGCGTCCTGCGTGTACACGGTGTCCACCCAGCAGAAGCTCCAGGTGGCGGCGCGAAACTGACGGTGGGCCAGTTGCAGTTCGCCCAGCACCCCGTACCCGACCGCCCGCGCGGCCGGGTCTTTGCTGGCGGCGATGGCCTTCTCGATGGCGGTGACGGCGGCGGCCAGTTTCTGCTTGGCAGCCGCGTCGTTGGCGTCGGCCGGGGCCGGCAGGGCGTTGAGCGCCGTCCGGTACATTGTCGCCCGGTCTTTCAGCCCGTCCTTCACGTCGCCTTCCACCTCGGCCAGGGTGCCGCTCGCGTCCGTGTACTTGCCGCCGCGGATCATGTACCCGACGCGGGCCAGCTTGGCGTCCTGCTTCAGTTCGGGCGGGGCGTCCGGTACGGAGCCGAGGTCCTTCAGCACGGCATCGGCCGCCGCCCAGTCGTCCAACTCGCCGTACAGACGGGCGGCCGCCCGACCCACCTGCCACTGCTCCCACGACTTGGAGTACGCCTTGACGAACGCGGCCATCTTGTCGGCCGCCTTCTTCGCCTCGCCGGCGAACTCCTTGTCGTCCTTGCTGTCGGCCATCTCGCCGGCCCAGTAGGCGTCGCGGAAGGCGACCGTCCGCTTCACCTTCTCGGGGGCGTTGGCCGGCACCGCTTTCGCCGCGTCGGCGTAGAACTTGACGGCGTCGCCCCCGCCCTTCGACTCGGCCTGGAGGCCGGCGATCCGGCCGGGGGCGGGGTCGAGGGCGGCGTAGTCCACCCGCAGCACGTCGGCCGCGGAGATGACCCGCTCCTTGCCGGCGTTCGTCACCTTCACCCCGCCGGGGGTGTCCACCACGTCCCCGTCGGCGGTCTCCTCCTTGCCGGTCGCCCGGTCGCGGAAGTACACGCGATCCTTCGCCCCCTGGGCGAAGGCGGGCACGGTGGTGGCGAACAGGAGCAGGCAGGCGGTCAAAGCCCGTCGGGGCATGGGAGGTCTCCGAGGGAGAGGTCTGGTGAACCCCCGCGGTGATGCCGGGGGTGGGAATTTAGCTGACCCCCCGCCACCACCGCCGGGGTTCACCGGGCACATGTCACGGGTTGCCGGCCGGCGGGGCGAGCATGTCGATTCCGCCGGCCTCGCGGTACTTGTCCATGAGCGTCTTGTTCGAGGCGAGCATGTCGTGCAGTTTCTGGCGGACGTTCGGCGGGAGCGGGCGGTTGCCCTTCTCGAAATCGGCCACGTTCCGGGCGTGCTTGCCCACCCAGGTGTCGAAGTCGGCCGGCTTGGTCGCCTTCAGGATGGCCGTCTGGGCGGCCAGCAGGCAGCGGAACTGCTCGGCCAGCACGTCCTGCCAGACGGAGCGGATGGGGTTCATCCGGCGGTCCATCTCGCCCTTCTCCTTATTGATCGGGTCGATCAGCTTCTGGGTGGCGGCGGCCTCGTCCGCCCAGTCCGGATTCTTCTTCTTGGCGTACTCGTCGAGCATGGGCGGGCGGGCTTTCAGTTCGGCCACCTTGCTGCCGGCGGCTTCGGCCGTGTCGCGGGCGGTGTCGAGCGCCTCCCGCCCCTTCTCGATGTCCTCCGGGGTGGCGGCCTTGTCCAGCGCCTGCGTCGCCGCGATCACCCCGTCCGTCGCCTTCGTCTGATCCTTCTCCGCCTGCTCCAGGTCTTTCATTGCCTTCGCCTTCAGGTCGTCGAAGTTCACCTTCTCCTGCTCGGCCAACTCGTTAATCAACCGCAGGCGGAAGGTGAGCACCTCCAGTTCACGCTTCTTGGGAACGTACTTCTGGTTCAACTGGTTGAGCGCGGCCAGGTACTCGCCGGCCCACCCGGACCAGTTGCCGATGGCCTCGTTCCAGAGCGGGGCGGCGACCTTCGCGTCGCCGCCGGCGGCGGCCGCCCGCGCCTCGATGAGCAGGATGGACTCCTTGCGGAACTCCGGGAAGCGGCTGGCCCACCCGCCCTCCCGCGGCTTGACCGTCGATTTCGGCTGCTTCGGCACGCCCTCCTTGCCGAGCGCGTCGTCCAGCACGGCGGCGGCCTCGGCGAACTTCTTGTCCAGGCGGTAGGCGCGGGCCAGGTCGAGGCGGGCCTGCCGGTACAGCGGGGCGGCGGTGTTGTCCGCCTCCCGCTGCTTGGTCTGGTCGGCCGTCTCGTTCTCCACCGGCTTCAGTTCGCCCTTGAGCGACTCCTTGTTCTCCGGGGCGGGCACGGCGGTCAGCAGGTCGGCCGCCTTCGCGTACTCGCCCAGTTCGCGGAACGACTTGCCCAGGTTCAGCCGCACGTCCACCGGCAGGTTCGGCTCGGCGGCCAGCTTGGCCACCATGCCGGCCACGGCGGCGATCAGCTTGTCCGCCTCGTCCTTCTTGCCGTCCTTGCGGAGGGCGTCCACCGCCGGGCGGATGCTGGCCACGCCCTGCTGCACCACGCGGGCGGAGGTGCTCAGGTCGCCGCCGAACTTCTTCAACTCGTCCAGCAGTTCGGTCGTTTTGGCCGCCGCCCCCGCCCGCACGTGGGCGTTGAGCGTCGGCACCAGCAGCAGGCGGATGCGGTCGGCGTCCAGTCCCTTGGCCAGGTCGGCCACGTCGGCCGGTTGCTTCTCCTTCACCGCCGGCCCGGCCTTCAGCACCTCGGTCAGCAGGGCGGAGAACCGCTCGGCCGCCTCGGCGTACTTGCCCTGGGTGTACAGGGGCATGGCCTGCCCGTACACGGTGCGAATCCGCAGGGTCTCGAACCGCATGGCGAACTTGACCTTGTCGTCGGCCGGCAGGCCGGGGTGGCGGGCGGCGGCGGCGGCCGAGGCGAGCAGCGTCTGCTCGGCCGTCGGGTACGCCTTCGCCCCCTGGGTGACGTGCAGTTGGGCCAGTTGCAGCCGCATGTTGAAGTAGTCGCTCACCGGGGTCAGGTCGACCTCGCGGTCGTCCTTCACCGAGTCGGCCGGGACCGGCACGGCGGACAGGTCGGCCACCACCCGCTGGAAGACGGCCAGTTTCTTGTCGGCCGGCAGGTCGTCGGTGCGGGTCTCGTCGGCGGCCAGCGGGCGGATCAGGTCGAACGCGGTGATCCCCTCGAACAGGCGGGCCTGGGCCAGGCCGGGGTAGCGGGCGGGCACGCGGGAGAAGGCGTCGAACGCCTCCGCCTTGCGGCCGAGGACGTACAGGTCGCCGCCCAGTTGCATCCGCACGGCGTCGATCTCCGCCTCGTTCGGGGCCACCTTCTCCAGGTACTGGGCCAGCCCGACGCGGCGGTCGCGGTCCACCGTCCGCCCGTCCTCGAAGTCGGCGGCGGTGGTGCGGGCGGTGCGGCGGTAGGCGTCCAGGGCGACGACTCCGGCCTTGGCGGCGGCCGCCGGCGAGCGGGCGGTGCGGGCGGTGTGCTCGGCGAACACGGCGGCCGCGTGCGGGCGGCCGGCGTTCACATAGGTGCGGGCCAGGTCCAGGTCGGCGCGGGCGGCGTCGCGGGCCGACTCCGGGGGCACCGGCAGCCCTTTCGCCCGTTCGAGCAGTGCGATGGCCTTGTTCAGGTGGGCGGCCCGCTCGTCTTTCTCGGTGGTGCGGGCGCCCTCCAGTTGCACCAGGGCGGCCATGTAGGAGTCGTCGAAAGTGGCGAACTGGGCGGGCGGGCGGTCCGGGTTGCCGACCAGCCACCGCAGGGCGGTCGGCCGCTGGCGGGTGGCCCGCTCGGTGTACTCGTTCTCCGTCCGCACCAGCATCTTGAACTGCACGTCGGCCTCGCGGAGGAGCGTCAGCCCGCCCTCTTTCACCGCCACGATCTTCTCCGTCGGCTTCTCCTTCGGGTCGGCCGGCTTCACCTGCTCGAGGGTCAGGTTCTCCCGCTTCATCGCCTCGTTCATGCACACCCGCCCGAGGTAGTACCGCACGGCGTACACCTCGGCCGTCGGCCGGCCGACGGCGTACTCCTTCAGCCAGTCGCGGCAGGCGTTCCGCACCTTCGCCCGCTCGCCCGGCACCCCGTCCGCCCCGCCGTTCTTCACGAAGTCCGCCCGCAGGATGAAGAAGCGGGCCATCTTCACCCCCGCCGCCGACGCCGGCGTCTTCGCCTTCATACCCTCTTGCAGGGTGGCGTTCAGCGCGTTCTCCGCATTGATCAGCTCGCTCTGGAGCCGCCAACTCTCGCCCGCCCACGCCCGCGCCGCCCACCCCTGCGGGTAGTCCTTGTACCGCGCCCACACGCTCTCGAAGATGACCGCCGCGTCCTTGGCCGCCTTCATCTTGGCGTCGTACTCCGGCCCCTTCACGTCATCCGGAAAGCTGTCCGCCAGCAGGTACAGGTTCGTCCCCTGGTCGAGTACCGCCTGCAGGTAGTTCTGGGTGGCCTCCTTGTGCGCCGGCGTGTTCGGCTCCTCCTGGTCGGCCTTCTTCTTCAGCACGTCGGCCGCAGCCGCGTGCTGCTTGCCGGCCGCCACGAACATGGGCCGCGCCTTCGCCAACTCGCCCGCCCGCTGCTCCGCCGGCAGGCGGTTCGCCCGCTGAAGTTGCGTCTTCCCGTCGAGCGTTTGCAGTTGGGCCAACGCCACCGCCGCCTCGGGCAGCCGCGGGTGACCAGGGTTGCCCTTCACGAACTGGTCGAACTCCTTCTTCGCCTCGGCCACCAGGGCCACCCGCAACGACTCGTCATTCTCGGTGGTGGCCAGTTCCAGACGGCACTTGGCCCGCTCCAGCGGCAGCACCTTCTGCACGTCCGGCGGGGCGGTGGCGGCGATCTCGGCCAGGTATTCGAGGGCCAGGTCGGCCATGCCGTTGTCCCGCAACCCGCGGGCCAGATCGGGGGGCGCCGGGGGGGGCATGTCCTGGGCGGGGGCGGGGGCGGGAGCGGCGAGCAGGAGAAGGGCGAGCGGGAGAAGGCGGCGGACCATGAACAGGTCTCCGAACGGAGCGACCGCGACAGAAGGGAAAGTGTTCGACGGGCGGATCCGTCGAACGGTTCCCGAACTTGCGGGCGGGAGTACGCTCATTCTTCCGGACGCAACCGGGCGAGACCAGGGGGGAGGTTGTCTTGTCATCGCCGCGAGCCAGCGGGCGCCCCCAACACGCGCGCCAGCGCGCGGCGAGGACAACGGAGAAACAGATAGGGAGAGCC
>JANNDF010000431.1:0-3062 GCA_031387445.1 Planctomycetia bacterium | reverse complement strand
GTTCGACGCGCTCGCCTCCGGCTCGCGGCTACTGTTGTGCTGGGTGGGCGTGTTCTTTCTCGCGTGTGCCGCCGCCGCCACCAAGTTGCCGCACTACATCGCGCCGATTTACCCGGCTCTCGCCCTGCTCACCGCCCGGCTGCTCTCGCGGTGGTCGGCGGGCGAACTCACACTCCCGAAGTGGGTGATCCCCACCGGGCTGGTCGGGTTCGCCGTCACCGGATTGGCGGTCACCGCCGGGTTACTCATCGGCGGCGGGGTCATCCCCGTCGGTGGGCCACACTTCCGCACCTTCCCCGGCCTGGAGTGGTGGGCGTGGGTGGGGGCGTTCCCGTTGCTCTCGGCACTCGTCGGGTGGTGGTTCTTGCGGGCGGGGAACCGGCCGGCGGTGGTCGGCTCACTGGTGGCGGGCACGCTGCTGTTCGTCGGCCTGCTCGTGGCGTTCGTGCCGCAGGCGGTGGACGAGCGGAAGGCGGTCAAGCCGCTGGTGATCGAATCCGGCGCGCGGGCGATCGACCGCGAGGTGCGGGTGGGCAGTTGCGAGTACACCCAGCCGAGCCTCACCTTCTACACCGCCCGCCGGGTGGAGCGGGTGGACACCGCGGAGGCCGCCGCCGAGTTCCTGGAGTTCGACATCGAGACGTACCTGTTCGTACCCGAGCCGATCTGGACGAAAGAGGTCCTCCCCAGGATGACGAAGCCGTGGCGGGAGGCCGCCCGCCGCTACGACTTCTACCGCCACTGCGACGTGCTGGTGATTACCAACCGCTAGAACTGTAGCCGGGGTCTGTGACCCCGGCCTCACAGAGGCCGGCCACAGCACAAGGCACCCAGGCGGCTTGCGGATCGAACGGGTACAGCGGGCGGCGGCGGTGCGTGTAGGTGAAGTGCGACGAATCGGCCGACGTGACGCCGGGGGTGTTCACCCGGAGCAGCGTGCGGCACACCGGGGCGTAAGCGGCGACCGGGGCGTGAACCCCCTTCGCCACCAGCACGCGGAACTCTTCGGGGCGCACGCCGAACGCCGTCAGTTGCCGCAGGCTGAACGGGGCGGTGCGGCGGCTGGTGAGTATGAGTGACAGCCCGGTGTCAGTGGACGCCACGGCGGTCGGCCCCTGGTCGTACCGCCGCAGCCCGCCGTGCCGCGGTTCCAGCTCTTCGAAAATGCCGTCGAACAGCCCGCGGACGGTGAGCCGCGCCGTGAGCGGAGGCCGCCCGACGGTCAGTTCGGCACTTCCCCCGATGCCCACTTGTCGGCACACGTCCACCGCGGCGGGGGCGTTCAGCACGGCGACCGCCGGGCCGACGCCCTGCCGGATCAGCTCGTGAACCAGCACCGTCGAGTCGGCCGGGCTGCCACCGCCGATGTTGTCGCCCATGTCGAGCAGGCAGACCGGTCCCGGTGCGGTGGCGGCCGTGCGCACGGCGACTTCGGGTGAAATCAACTTCCCGCGGAACTGCTCGCGGCGGTCCCACCACCAGCCGGCGAGTTCGGTCGCGGAACGCTTCGCCAACGCCGGGTCGCCGTCGGTGGTGACAGTGAGCGACGCCCCCATCTCCGGCACGTCGGCATACGGGAAGCCGAGCAGGACGCTCACCGCCAGCACGCCGGGCCGGCGTCGGAGGTCATCGGCCGCTGCCATCAACTCGCGGCACGGGCTTTCCGCCGTCGCCTGTGCTTCGATGTTCACCACCAGCGGGGGGAACGCGGCGGCGGTGGTCGGCCGCACGTCGCCGCGGAGCGTTCGCGCCAGCAGCTTCGCCGCGCCCACGCCAACAGCGTGCTGGTCGAGGTGCGGGTTCGTGCGGTAGGCGAGCCAGGCATTCGCCGACGCCGCCATACGGGCCGACAGGTTGGCGTGCAGGTCGAGCGTGCCCACGACCGGCACGTCGGGGCCGACGTGGTTCCGTAGCCAGCTCAGCCATCCTCCGTCGAAGTCGAGATCACCCTCGGCGACCGCCGCCCCGTGCGGGGCGACCAGCCAGCCGTCGAGCGGGCCGGCGGTGCGGACGGCGTCCGCGAGGCGGTCGGTCAACTCGCGGGCCGTCTCCGCGTCGAGTGTCCCGCCCGGCATCGTCCACGCGGCGAACACCGGCACCGCTTCGACGCCCTCCGCGGCCAGACCGTCGAAGAACCCGCCGACCTCGTGGTGCGTGCCGGCCAGGTGTTCCCGCACGGCCTCGCCGGTGAGCAGCCGGTCGCGCTGGAACGCCAACAGCGGGGTGCGATCCGCCACGAACGTGTTCGACTCGTGCATGATCGAGGCGATGCCGACGCGCATGAGTGGTCCCCTGTCGATCCCGTACCCGAAACGGTACTCTGACACCGCCGCCGACGGAAGCCCCCACTTCACCCGACGAGTTCGCCCGTGCCCGACCTGACCCTCGCCGAACTGCGGGCGTGCCTGACCGCCGCCGTGGTGTGCGATGCCCTGGACGCCGAAGGCTTCCCGCACCAGTCGCCCCGCGTGCCGCTCAAGCCGCTCACCGTACACGGCGTACTCATCGGCCGGTGCAAGACGACCTTGTGGGCGGACATGGCCCACCCCGACCCGCGGCCCTACGAGCTGGAACTGCAAGCGGTGGACACCTGCCGGCCCGACGACGTGCTGATCTGCGCCGCCGGCGGGTCGGTGCGGTCGGGCATCTGGGGCGAGTTGCTGAGCACCGCCGCCCGCAACCGCGGGTGCGTCGGGGTGGTGGCCGACGGCGGGGTGCGGGACGTGGTGCGGATGCGACAGATGGGCTTCCCGGCGTTCGCCCGCGGCACGGTGGTGTACGACAGCAAGGACCGCCAGCGGGTGATCGACCTGGACGTGCCGGTGATGATCGACGGGGTGACGTTCGCCCCTGGCGATCTGGTGATCGCCGACGACGACGGGGTGGTGGTGGTGCCGCGGGCGGTGGAAGCGGCCGTGGTGCAACGGGCGTGGGAGAAGGTCCACGCCGAGAACGTGGTGCGGGACGCCATCGCCGGCGGGCTGCTCGCGACCGAGGCGTTCAAGAAGTACGGCGTGCTGTGAACTCGCTGACTTCGTAGCCGCGAGCCGCAGGCGAGCGCG
>JANNDF010000396.1:0-2659 GCA_031387445.1 Planctomycetia bacterium | reverse complement strand
ATTTGGGGGCGCCGCCTGCGGCGGGGTGGGGGGGGGGGGGGGCCCTGGTGCCGCTGTGCGGGGTGCGAGCGGGCCACCCTAACTCACGGGATCGAAGTCGCACTCGCGCCGTGCCCGCATGAACTCGACCGCCAGACGGTCCACCGCCCGCAGCAGGTCGGCAACGGCGTCGTTCAGGGGTGTGACCACCTCCGCCTCGTGTTCGCGGCGGGTCTGGTCGTTCCACTGTTCGCCGGCCGCCTCCCAGCGGGCGATGGCCGTCTGCCGGGCGTCGTCCAGTTTGCCTCGTCCGCCTCCGAACGTCATGACGTAGGCTCCGCGGGTGGGGGAGGCGGTGGGGCGAGCGACCCGGAGGCGGAATAGTCCGTCCGCAGTTCAGCGTAACGTTCGAGCGCTTCGACCCGCCGGTCGAGCACCGCCGCCCCGCGAGGCACATCCATGTCGAGGAGGTTGGCGAGCCGCTGGGCCGGGCCGTGGAAAATCTCGTCCACCAGCTTCGGCAGCGTGGTCATCCAGCGGCGACACGTTTCGACCTGCTCCTGGGCGTGTTCGAGTTTCGCCACCGCCCGCCGCAGGTTCCGCTCCTCCACCGACGTGTCCGGCATTCGGCCGTTCACGTCCGGGAACTTCTTCGCCGCCAGGTCGGCCTTCGCCTGCACGACAACATCGTCGAACCGCCGAATCGATCGCTGCCAGAGCGAATACTGTTCGTGAACCCACTCGATCCCGCGGTTGACCTCCACCCGGATGGCGGTGAGCGACTCGTTCGCGTCCGAGCGATAGGTGGCGAGAGTGGCCAGCCACTCACGGAGCGCGTTCAGGTCTCGCACGTCGGCGGCCATGCGTCACCAGTCGTGTAGCAGGCGGCCTCTGTGAGGCCGGACGGACCGGGGTCACAGATCCCGGCGACAGGTTTACCGTTGTGAGAGGTACTCTTCGATCCGCTCGGCCTTCCGCAGAAGGAACGGCACGTACTCGCCGCACACTTCGACGAACCGCTCCAACTCCTTCATCCGCAGCTCGAATTCCTCGCGGAACCTGTCGTGCTCCTGGTCCCGCCACGACTCGGCGAGGGCGAGCAACTGGCCGTGGACGGCGTTCAAGTTCGTTTGGAGTTCGCCGTTGAACCGTTTGACGGTGGTGGCGAACCGCCGCAGTTCGGCCGGGTCGGCGATGGCCTGAGACATGGCGGAGTGTCCGAAGAGGTCGAGTGACAGGCGTGTGTCGCGGTGTCAATTATACCCCACTCACCCGGCCACCGGGCGATCCAGTCGGACGGCGTTCACGGCGGCGGTCAACTCGTGTCGGGCGGCGTCACGCGCTTGCACCGCCGTCGCCCGCTCTTTCTCGATCACTTCCAGCCGGTCTTCCTGTTTGCCGAGCGTGCGAACGTACCGCTCGCGGAGGTCTTTCTCGCTCGCCCGGTCGCCGAGGGCGGTCAGGTTCTCGCGGATTCGTCCTTGTTCCTCGTGCAGTTTGGTCCGCTCTTCGTCCGTCCGTCGAATCTGTTCTTCAAGCTCGGCCACCTTCGCCCGCACCGCGAACGCCGCCCGGATCGCCTTCTGCGTCGCGGCATCGAGATACCCGCTGGCTACCCACGAACTGAAGACGGACTCGTGCGTGTCGATCAGCCGGAACGACTGCGAATACGGGTGGCGGGCCTTCACCGTGAACCGCGTGGTTGCGTTCGGCGGCAGGGGGAACTTGAACCGCCAGTAGTTGTCGGTCACTTCGTGCGGGGCTGGGGTGTCGGTCAATTCCCAGTTGCTCGGCCGCGGGTGGTCGAGGTAGACGGTCTGCTCCGCGTCCGACTTGCTGGCGAAGGTGTACACCGCCTCTTGCAGTTGCCCGGCGAAGGTGACGAGCGTGCCGTCCTGCACCACCACCCGCGACACGCCGCTCATGTGCGAGTCGATCTTGTCCGTCACCCGCACGGCCAGCTCGACGGCGTAGCCGATGAGCCGCTGTTCCTTCGGCTTCAGCGTGTCGAGCATCGCCTCGCCAGCGTAGCTGCCGGAGTCGAGTACCGTTACCGGCCCGCCTTCGAGCGTCAGCCCGGTGGTGTTCTCGAACTCGACGCAGCGGATCGGGTTCTCCGGCCGGGCGTGCTTCTGGTACAGCAGCACCGGCTTCCCGGTGAACGGTTTGAGCACGATGGGCACGAGCGCGGACTGGTTCCGACGCACCGTGACGGGCCGCTCGATGGCGTACTCGAACAGGTCGCCCACCTGCCGCTCGCGGGTCTGAGTTTGGACGGAAGATGCTGCGGTGCGTCCCAGACCACCGCCGCGGGTCACGCCCTCATATTGCGCCCGCTGCTTCTTCGACATCTCTCGCATTGGTGCTGCGGCCATTGCCATCATCGGTGCTACGTCTGACTCCATCAGCATCGCGTCGAACCCCGCTTCCACCGTCGGCGGCAGCACGCCCGTCGTCTCCCTCACTTCCACCACCGGCCGCTTGATGAACCGCGGGGTGTACAGGTCGTGGACGAACGACACCGGAAGCCCGGCGACGAGCGTGAGGTTCACGTCTTCCCAGTCTTCGTCGGACGTGTTGTCCACCACCGCCCAGCCTTGAATCAGGGGTTGCTTCTGGTCGGTTGGTCGGAGACCCGACCGTGAGGGAGGGTGTGACGGGTCACCCTCCCTCACGGTCG
>JANNDF010000384.1:0-10464 GCA_031387445.1 Planctomycetia bacterium | reverse complement strand
TGGGCCTGGAGGCTCGCCCCTCGCTTCACTTTCAACGTCCGGCGGTGGGCGTCCGTGGTGTCCGCCAGACACCGCCCGTAGTACCACCGCACGATGGCGGTCGGGTTCCCCTTCTCGCCGCACTTGGCGGAGAGGCACTTGTACCGCCCGGTGCTGGCGTTCGCGTGGAACCTGTCGCGGCCGCAGAACGGGCAGGCTTCCGCCCGGTGTTCGTCGCCGGACTTGCCGGCGAACGTCACCCCGCACGCCCGGTAGAGGCGGTCGTAGCCGTCGGTAGTTGTTTCGGTTTCGGTGCCCACCGTTCCCCCCTCTTCGGCCGTACAGTCGGCCGCCGAGGGAAGAATAACGGGCGAGACTTTCCGGCCGCTTTCGTGTTCGGAAAGCGGATAGAAAGCGGCCGGAAAGAGGGGGATAGAGGTGGCGGACTAAACGTGCTTCCACCGCAAAATCTTTTCTCCCGTCGGCTTCGTTAACTCTCGATGGTGTCCTTTCTTCCGAAGGAACTTGTTCACATCGTTCTTCGCCCCGTGGACGGCGGCGTCAGTCAGGTCTTGGGCGAAGTCATCCCACACATTCATAGCCAGTTTGTCGTAGCTCGCTTGGTTGTGGGCCAGCATGTAATTCAGCAACTTGAACCCCAAGGGGTCGAGGGCGTCACGCATCTCGTCTTCGTCAAACCCGGGGACGGTCGCGGAATCGTGGACAGTCTCGGGCATGTCGGAGTCGGCAGCCGTGGGGGTGGCGACGGGTGGCGTCGGCTGCACGGCATCGGCCTGCGGGAATCGTCGCTCCCACATCAGCAATTCCGCGTTGCCCTCAATGGTCAGGCACAATGCGGGATGCTGGAAACCTTCCAACTCCTCCTCCACTGGGAGCATCGCCCATTCAGCCAGCCCAGTATGCACGCAGTAACATTCCCACCTCAACGTTTCAGGGTCTTCATGGGGTAGGAGGTCCTTGCCCCCAAGGATCGGGTCCGTGGCGGCGGCGAACCACGAGTCTTCCGTGTTGCCGTTGCGCCCCCTGCAATACACACGGCGGAGAAACTCGTACGCTTCGGTGGGGTGGCTCAGGAACATGCTCACTTGGCACCCCCTTCCGTCCCGGTGTCCCGCTCGTGTAGACCTTGGTTCAGAGACTCGATCCGAGCCCAGAGCGCCATCGGTGTTCCTCCTGTATAAACGGGCGGTGCCGCCGGACACCGGGGAGGAACACCCGACATCTCGGCGGCACCTGCGCGGGGGATCAGCCCGCACTGTAATTATACCGTCCGTCCGACCGTCCGGGGCGTCCGCACCGCTCGCCCACGGTGATTTCCTGGGGGAAGAAAGGTAGCGGGAAACGGTAGCGCGAATCGCCTTCCCGTACTTCCGGGGAACATTCCCTGGGGGAAGGAAGGGTAGCGGGAAACGGTAGCGGAAGGCGTACACCCGTACTTCGGGGGCGGCGTCGAAACCGGACACCCGGCACTTTATACTCTAATCATCAGTAACATATTATGATAATGGTGGACCCGTCCCCGTGCGGTCGTTCCCCCGAAGTACGGGTAGCGTGGTTCCGCTACCCTTTTCCGCTACCCTTCCGCCCGGCCGGGGAAAGGGCGGCTAGACGTGTTCCGCTACCGTTTTCCGCTACCCTTCTTTCCCCAGAAGAACCACCACGCGGAGGGTCGATCTGTTCGACGGCCACTAACCCGACCACTACCCGCTGCGTGACGGGCGCGCCACCAAGCGTTCACGGCAACTACGTAAGGGCGATGGGAGGTGGTTGTGGTCCGCAAGGGTCAAGAGGCAATTTATTCTGAGCTGGAAACTTCAAATGATTTTGCGTGCGGGTAAACAAGAAAATGAGCAAAGCAGTTGCGGTCCTCAATTGGCCTCGAACGTGGAGCAGCAGAAGAACCAGCGAGACGATCATAACCACACACAGAACCAGTAGAATTGCCAGCAACCAGATTACAGGTCGTAAGTAACTTCCTTCCGCCGACGAAGACGAAGGATTGATCGCCGGCGGAGTGGGAGAGTTCGTAGCCACAGTTGCCGAGGGCTGGAACGTCAGGGTCAGTTGTGGGGTGTACGTCACCGCCCCGTTCGCCTTGTTCGCCGACGCCAGTTCGTACCCCTGGTAACGTCGGTTGGCGGGCGGGAATTTCGCGTCCGTGCTGACCCGGAAGACGGCGTAGGCGGCGGTCGGGGTGCCGTCCGTGTTATACAACCCGGCGACGTACTCGCGGAAACGGGCGTCCGACACGCGGGTGCGGCCGAGCGGGGATTTTGAGTTTAACAGGGAGCGAACGAGAAGCGGGGCAGGTGAAGAGCCGTTCGGGTAGTCCTCGCCCGACCCCGTGGGTGTGGCTCGCGTGCCCAGCCCGAATAGGTCGGCGTCGTACGTCGGCGGGGGGCCTGACGCACTGGCGAGGCCCATGTAGTGCAGTTCCAGTTCCGCCCCCAGCAGGGCGTCCCGCGAAGGCAGTTTCGGAAGGGCGAAGAAGAACAGCGGGGCGTGCCCCACCAGATCATCCCCGCCGCTACCCACCCGCAGCATGTCCCGGTCGAAGTCGCCAGCACCGTACTTCTGCGAGACGGTACAGTCACCCTTGTCACCCTGGATCTTTAGCACCTGATCCGACGGCGGGGATTCCCCGAACAGGTTGGGCGTTGACGCAAGGAGCAACAGGCCCGCCACCGCACAAGCGCGCACGGCCATCCTCCACCCCCTCGTAGGTTGTCGAAGTCGAACAGGGCGAAACGCCCAGTTAGATCATCATATGGATATTTTCTCTGACACTGAAATCGTGTCAAGACAAGTGCCGCTTATCGTTGCCGGGCGTGGCAACCAAGTCCCAGCATTCTCCGGCCTACGCACCCCTGCCGGTGTTCCTGCGCACGCTGCGAGAAGAGGCGAAGCTCACCCAGCGGGAGCTGGGGAAGGCGCTCGGCAAGCCGCAGAGTTGGGTTCACAACTGCGAAGTGGGGAACCGGCGGGTGGACGTGACCGAATTCGCGGTCTGGGCGGAGGCATGTGGGGTGAAGCCAACGAAAGCGCTGGCAAGTTTCCTTCGGCAAGTCGATTAGAAGATGCGTCTCGGTCAGTTTGGCGTATATGTGAGCGAGCGATTTTCAGTCGCGAGTTTCACCGGCTGCTCTCCCACCGAAACTCCCCAAATTGCTGGGGATTCCTCTTAACGCGCTTTTGGGAAGGATTACAACGGATTCGGTCCCCATTTCGTCCCCCTGACAGCTCATGGAACCGTTTGAGTCCCGCATGGCTGGTAAGGTCTACTGCGATGTTGCCGATCCGATAAGTTGGGAGACGAGAGGGCCGGTTTTGCGGACAAGGGCGAGGCGCTTCAACCGCATCCTTCCTTGGCCAACTTGGTTCCGTGAACTTTTGCCCGCTGGACGCTGTCTGAGAAAGTGCCGATTATTACCAGGTTGGCCAGCACTCACACGACGGAGCGGGTTCACAGATGGACAGCGGCGCGAGGTATTACCGTTGCGACTTTCAGGTCCATAGCCCACGCGACTGCAACTGGGACGGCCCTCGGCCCACTTCCGCAGAGGACCGCGGCACCTACGCCGACCGCTTCATTGCGGCGTGCCGCGAGAAAGGCCTCGACGCGGTGGCCATCACCGACCACCACGACATCGCGTTCTTCCCTTACATCAGGGAGGCCGCCGCGCGTGAAGTTGGGCAGGACGGTCAGCCCGTTCCGCTGCACGAGCGGATTGTGGTATTCCCCGGAATGGAATTGACTCTCGCAGTTCCGTGTCAGGCGATCTTAATTCTCGACGCCGACTTCCCTCTCGAACACCTCCCCGCCCTCCATACCGTGCTCGGCGTATCACAGAAGGCGGCGGAAGAGGCCATGCATGTCCAAACGACTCGGCTCGCCGACATCGAACGGCTGGACAAATTGTGCGACATGCTGGACCGGGTGGAAGCACTTCCGCGATCGGTACATCCTCCTCCCGAACGTCAGCGAGGGAGGGGGCTCGACGATCCTGCGCAAAGGGTTCGCCCACCACTACCGCGAGATGAGCTGCGACGGGGGGTATCTCGACGGGTCGGTGGACCAGCACGGCGTCGGCAACAGAGGAATCGTGGAGGGAAAGAACCATGAGTATGGGCAGAGGAAGATCGGGCTGTTTCAAACCTCGGACAACCGCAGCAACACGTTCAACGTGCTCGGCAAGCACTCGTCTTGGGTGAAGTGGGCCACCCCTACCGCAGAGGCGTTGAGACAGGCGTGTTTGGCGTGTGACACCCGCATCAGCCACGAGCAGCCTTCGCTGCCCGCGATGGTGGTCTCCCGAATTGAGGTTTCGGACAGCAAGTTTCTGAACCAGATCGACCTCCAGCTCAACCCGCAATTCAACTGCCTCATCGGGGGGCGGGGGACCGGGAAGTCCACCATGCTGGAGTATCTCCGGTGGGCGTTGTGTGACCAGCCGCCCGCACATGCTGACCAAGAGGACGCCGCCCCATATCAGGAGAAGCGGAGCAGCCTGATCGCAGACACCCTTGCGCCCAAAAACGGGGTGGTCACGGTATCGTTCCAGCTCAACTCGGTCATGCACGTGGTCCGTCGGGCTGCCGACTCGAAGGAACTGAAGCTGAAGATCGGCTCGGGTGAGTACCGTGACTGCACGGAGCAGCAAGTGAGGGATTTGCTACCCATTCAGGCGTACAGCCAGAAACAGTTGAGCGCCGTCGGCACCCGCTCAGACGAGCTGAAGCGGTTCATACGGACATCGATCAAGGCGGATTTGGACGCCTTGCGCTACGAGATGGAGGAGCGCAAGACGGACCTTCGGAGAGTGTTCTCGTCTCTCGTGCGCCGCAGGAAGCTTCAGCGGGTCATCGATCAGGAGCAAACCGAGCTGACTTCCCTCACCCAGCAGGTGGATGCGTTGCGGCGTGGGTTGGGAGGCCTCACAGAATCGGATAGAGCAGTGCTCGAAGTGCATGACGTCTTCTTGCTCGAGGAGCAGTTCGTCGAGAGGCTGGGGAAGCAGCTTCAGTCCGTTCGCGAGATGGCTGACGATTTTCGAAAAGAGCTGCTTAACAAAGTAGGTGAGCCACCCGCAAACGCAACGCTTCCGAACGCCGAGGTGCTCAACCGACTTCGGGCGGGGCTGGGAAGCGTGGTCGGCACTGCCGCCGAGCACCTCGACGCCGCTATCGCCGTGCTGGGCGAGGGAAGTCAGGCGATGTCAGCGTTTTTGGCCATACGGCTGGAGTGGGAGACACGATTTGCCAAACACCAAGCTGCCTACGAGGCCGCAAAAGACCTTGCGTCATCCCAACAGGACACGTTGAAGCAGATCGCCGAAGTGGACATGCGAGTCAAGGCGCTCCGCAGTTCGATCGACGAGAAGCAGAATCAGATAAGGATCGACGGCGCATCGGAGGAGGACTTTCAGCATGCCCGACTTGAGTGGAGGTTGCTGTACACCACGGCGGCAGATCTGATGCAGACCAAGTGCAACCAACTGACGTCGCTCTCGTCCGGACGAATTCAGGCGACGATCAATCGGGGGGCGGGAGGGGAGCGGATTAAGGCTCGCTTAGCTGCACTTGTGGCCGGTTCGGGGATGAGGTCGAAGCGGGTGGATGAGTTATGCGACTCGGTCACGAGCGCCCCCGACCCCGCCCTTCGTTGGGCCGAGGTCGCTGATGAGTTGGAGCTTCTGATCGACTACTCCGGAGGCGAAGCAAACGAACCTCGCCCGCGGGCGACACCGCTCTTGAGTGCGGCGGGGTTCGGCCCGAAGGACGTTGAGAAGATCGCTGGTCGAATCACCCCTGAAGAGTGGATCGAACTTGCGCTCACCGAGTTGGAAGACGTGCCGCAATTCAAATACCGACAGAGCGAAGGGTTTTACATCGACTTCGCTCAGGCGTCGGCGGGACAGCAGGCCACTGCACTGTTGCGGGTGCTCTTGAATCAAGAAGGGCCTCCCCTCGTCATTGACCAGCCGGAGGAGGACCTCGACAACCAAGTGCTACAAGAGATCGTGGTGGAGATCGGGCGGGCGAAAAAGGGGAGGCAATTAATCTTCAGCAGCCACAACCCAAACATCGTTGTCAACGGCGACGCCGACTTGGTTGTCTGTTGTGATTACAAGGCGGTCGGAGATCACTCCGGAGGGCGGATCAAATGCAGTGGTGCTATTGACGTCGAGGCGGTTCGGCAGGAGATCACCGTTGTGATGGAGGGCGGCCGTGACGCCTTTCGTCTCCGCAAGCAGAAGTACGGGTTTTGATCGCCTTAGGCCGTCAGAGCTGGGTCCAAACACTCCGGCCCCTCGTTCGTCGCCTTAATCACCACTGGATTCGCCGCACGCGCCGACATCCGCTCCGGCGGGTACATTCTGACCCAGCTCCCCGGCTGCAGGAGACGTCGAAGATGGCATAGAGCTTCCGCGTCCCCACTGGTCACTCAAGCAGTACCTTCGGCATTGTCCGCCCACCAATGATTCGCCGCCTTCCAACTGCCGTCCGCCGTCTTCGCCGTCACCAGCTTCGGGTACAGGCGGGCGAGGGTGCCGAGTCCGACGAAGTAACGCACGCCCTTGTACGTCTTCGCCCATCCGCGACCGGGTGCGTGCCAGTTCATCTTGCGCGGGTCGTCTGCCGCCTTCCGCGTTCGCTTCCGGGTGCCGGCCTTCAACAACAGCCGCGTCACCTTCGTAGGCGACACGCCGAGCCGTTCGGCGATCTCGGATCGGCTCAGCCCATCCGCCTCAAGCCGGGTCATCTCCGCCGCTTCCGGGTTCGGGCCGTCGAACCGTGCGGTGCGAAACTCGGCGGGCCACTTCTTCCACTCTCGCACGTCGAGCGATTCCATCCCCGCCGGCAACCGCACCAGCTTGCCCGGCGTGCCGCCGATCACCACCCTGCGGCGGACACCGCCCCGCAACTTCACGTCGGCGACGGCCACCCGGTCGTTATTCACGCCGACTGTAAGGACAATGATGTCTTCGACCAGCCGGGCGAGCAGTCGCCGCAGCTTCATGCGGATGGCAAACAACTCGTCCCCCTTCGCCTTCTTCACCGCCTGTAGCAGTTCCTTCAACCCTGCCGACGCCTCTTCGATCGGGAGGGCGGTTTCCGCCTTCGCCTTCTCGACGGCCGCGTGCGCCGCCTTCCGATCCGCTTCCAACTCGGTCGCGGCCTGAAGGAGAACGTCCAGATCGGCGGCGGTCTTCAGCTTCTCCTTCAGCTTCGCCAGCCGGGCGGTAACGTCGGCCAGCTTCGCCTCGGCCAGGGCCAGGTCGTTCGGCGTCACGCCCGCTTTCCTGGGGGGAGATTCGGCCAGGGGCAGGTCGAACCCCCACACGAGTAGGGCCTGCTCGAACGCCGGGTAAGGGAACGAGATGTACACCGACCCGTCAGCACCCTTCTTCGCGTCCGACGAGACGAGTACCGGCCCCTCGCCCTTGTTCACCATGTTCAGGGGCGAGCCGTCGCGGGCGTCTTTCAGCAGCCCGGTAAACAGGTTGCTCAGGTTCTCCCCGTTCCGCCCGCCCACCTTCCCCACGCGGCGGGCGTCCCGTGCGGCGGTGGCGGCGTAGTACTCGGCCTCCGTCACGACGGCCGGGAAGTACCCGCGAACGGGTTCACCGGCCGGCACCCGCTTCCCGCCCTGCATCCGGTGGGGCTGGTACTCGCCGAGGGCCGCCCGCGTGTCGAGCAACTTCTTGACGGAAGACGCCCCCCAGTGTTCGCTCTTACGAGTGCCGTTGCCGAACGGCTTCACCCCGTCGGCGTTGAGCGTCTTCGCCACCGCCCCGAACCCGTACCCGTCGGCCACCAGGCGGAACACCCGCCGCACCACCTTCGCCCGGTCGGGGACCAACTCGAACGACTTGCGGTCGTCGGACAGGCGCAGCCACGCCGGGCAGCGGGCGGTCAGCTTGGCGTTCCCGGCCGCGGCCTTCCGCCGCTTCTCTGCCCACGCGTGCCCGATCCGCTCCGACTTCTTCCGGCTCTCCTCGTTCGCCAGGAACATTGCGAGCATCATCTCGAGTAGCGGGCCGATCTCCCGCACCGTCTCGCGGTTGTACTCCCGCTCCGGGTCGAGGGTCACGATGGTCACGCCCGCCCGCACGATCCGCTGGACGAGGGGTAGGGCCACGTCGAACACTTCGGCCCGCGACAGGCGGTCCAGGTTCTCCAGAACCAGCACGTCGCCGTCCCGCACCCGACCCGTCTCGATGGCTTCGAGGAACACGCCGAGGGCGGAACCGGGTGCGAAGTTCTTCCCCTTGTATGCCGACACGCCGAGGTCGCGGAGGTCGAGCGATTCGTCCACGCTCAGCCCGTGCTTCGCGGCCCAGGTGTAGGTGCGTTCGAGTTGCCGTCTCTGGCTGTCACCCTTCAACTGTTCCGGGGTGGAGAACCGAAGGTAGGAGAACACCCGTCCGAACCGCCTGCGGTCGGTGGCCTTCATGGGCATCACCCTCTGTGGGTCCGTAAATGGGAAGACCCCGCCGGGCGGCGGGGTGCGGGGGCGGGGGCGGTTACTTCGCTTCGGCCTTGATGGCGGTGGCCGTCTGGACGCCCGTTTCGGTCAGGTAGAAGGTGTGTTTCCCGTCCGCGTCGGTTGCGACGGCAATCAGCCCGGCCTTGATGTTCGGGCCGGACGGGGTGGGGCCGGAGGGGGTGCCGGCCTTCTCGGCGACTTCCTTGCTGGTGCGGGCGGTCTTCGCGGTCTTGGCCCCGAACTCCAGAAGGGCGACAAGGATGTGTGCCCGGTTCCCCTTCGGGGTGCGGGCGGGGGCGGGTTCGGCCTTGTTCGCGGTCTTCGCCGGCTTCGCGGTGGAGGTCTTCGCCATGTTCGGTTCCTCGCGGCGGGTTTCGGGCGTAGCCGGTAACTTCTGGCTACATAGTTATATTACCGAAAGGTGTATCAGAGTAAATAGTGCTGCTGCTCGGCTCGCCCGGTAGCGGGAAGACGATGCTCGCACGCCGGCTGCCCAGCATCCTCCCGCCGCTCACCCCGAACGAGAGCCTGCAAACCACCCGCATCTACTCGGCGGTCGGCCGCCTGCCGGCGGGCGAATCGCTGATGTCCACCCGCCCTTTTCGCAGCCCACACCACACCATCAGCGACGCCGGCATGGTCGGGGGCGGAACGATCCCCACACCGGGTGAAATCACACTCGCCCACTACGGGGTGTTGTTTCTCGACGAACTCCCCGAGTTCAACCGCCGGAGCTTGGAGTGCCTCCGCCAGCCGCTCGAAGAGGGCGTCGTCACCATCAGCCGGGCGGCGAGTCAGGCGACATTCCCGGCCGACTTCATCCTCTGTGCGTCGATGAACCCGTGCCCCTGCGGCTACTTGGGTGATGCGAAGCACCAGTGCAAGTGCAATCCGATGGCGGTGGAGAAGTACCTCGGTCGCATCTCGGGGCCGCTGCTGGATCGCATCGACTTGCACATCGAAGTGCCGGCGGTGCCCTACGAGGAGTTGAGCAAGAAGGTCGACGGCACGAACAGCGGCATCATGCGGGAGCAGGTGTTGGCCGCCCGCAAAGTGCAAGACGAGCGGTTCGTCGGCGGCGGCATCACGAACGCGCGGATGGGCACGCGGCAACTCCGCGAGCACTGCGAACCCGACGCCGACGGCCGCCAGCTCATCTCCGCCGCGATGGACGACCTGGGGTTATCCGCGCGAGCGCACGACCGCATCTTGCGGGTGAGCCGCACGATTGCGGATTTGGAGAACAGCCCCCGCGTGACCGCCGACCACATCGCCGAAGCCATCGGCTACCGCACGCTGGACCGCAAGCTGTGGAAGAGTTGAAGGCGTGGTATAATCCGAAACAACCCACTGGAGGGCGTGTCATGAGTGTCGTGGTGATCGATGCGGCCACCCGCGAGAAGTTCCTGGCCGCGGACGGGCAGGAGGTGGAAGTGCGGGACGAGACCGGCGAGGTGGTCGGTCGGTTCATTCGTCGGTTTCGGTTGGAGGATTACGAAATCGTCGGCGAGTTCGCGTCGGAGGAGGAGATCGAGCGGCGGCGGCGGGAAGACCCGCGATACACGGCCGAGCAGGTCGAGGAGCGCCTGAGGAGGCTCCGCAAATGCGAGTAGAGTGGACGGAGAAAGCGTTGGACGCGTTGTCCGACCTGTACGTCGTGCTTTCGCTCCTGGATCAAGACGCGATGGCCAAGAGCGTAGCCGGCATCAACCGCAGGTTGGCGGACGACCCGGAAGCGTTCGGCGAATCCCGCAGCCCGTGGGTTCGGGTGTGGTTCACGGAGGGGTTGATGCTCCGGTTCGACATCGACCCGGCCGGACAGCGGGTGACGGTGTACGAGGTGACGCGGGTGCGTCCGCGGAAGCGGTATCGCAGCCGGGTGACGGGCGGGATGTGAACTGTTGCGGTCGCAAGCACCCGGCGATTAAAAAGGGCCGTTTGAAAACCGGGAGCATGCGACCCGGCAAAGCGCC
>JANNDF010000349.1:0-1769 GCA_031387445.1 Planctomycetia bacterium | reverse complement strand
CCGAATGCCAGCGCCTCGAAGATGCAGTGTCGTATCTCCGTCGTCTCGTTCAAACTCGGATCGACATTCTGGGCATGGAGTCCCGAAGTCTCCCCTTGCGGGCCGCTCAGCCGCAGGTGCGTCGTGTCGTCCTTGCCCACCACGATCATCCACACGGTGCGGTATTCGGGTTTGACCTCTTCCTTCGACTTCGGGTCGAACGGCCGTTCCTTGTACTTCCAGGTGCCGGTCACGTCGAGGACGTGTACCTTCACGTCGCCGATCTTGTACTCGCTCGTCTTGGTCACGTCCTCCGCCTTCTTGCCGTCCGGCGGGGTGTACTGGGCCTTCCACTCGTCGAACTTCTTGGTCACGTTGTCCGACGACTTGGGCGACACGGTCAGTTCGGCGTCGGCGTAGGTCTTGTCGTCGCTCGGCAACTTGAACTGGTGCGACCGCAGCAGGTTGGCCGGCTTCTCCGACTTCCACGCGGCCGGCGGGTCTCCGGACAGCCCGCTGAACTTCACCGGCACCGGCTTGTCGTCGGCGACCGCGACGGCGGCGGCACAAACGACCGCGAACAACGACAGGGCACGACGCATGGGGCGGGCCTCCGGGTGGCAGGGGTATCATACGAGCCGTGATCGCGCGGCACCCGCCTGGAACCGCCGGCGTCAGCCGGCCGGGTGAGTCGTGACACCCAGCCCGCTCACGCGGGCGGTTCCAGGAAGCCCGCTCCCTCGCGGTCACGACTCGTCCGCCGTCCTATCCTTCACTTCATGCAATCTCATGGGCTGAAACCGTACTTGTGGATGCTGTGCGGGTGTGGGTGGTTCGCCGCGATGGTGGTGTTCATCGGGGCGGCCAACGACCACGTGGCGTGGCAAACGGTCGCCGTCTTCCGCGCGTCCATCGCCGCCGTGTTCGCCACGGTCTTGGGCGTCGCTACGCGAGCCAAGCTCACCTTCGGTACGCCGATCTTGTGGCTGCGCAGCGTCGCCGGCAGCCTGAGCATGGTGACCAGCTTCTACGCGCTCACCCACCTGCCCGGCTCCGACGTGCTGGTGATGACCAACTCGTTCCCGGTGTGGGTGGCGCTGCTGTCGTGGCCGGCGTTCGGCGAGCGGCCGACGCTCGGCGTGCTCGTCGCCGTGCTGGCCGCCGTCGGCGGGGTGGCGGTGTGCAACAAGTTCGAGTTCACCACCCTCCAGCCGGCGCACTTCGCCGCCATCATCGCGTCGGTCTTCACCGCGGTGGCCATGATGGGGCTGAACCGGGTGAAGGGGGTCAGTTCGCTCGGCGTGGTGGTTCACTTCTCGTGGGTGAGCGTGGCCTTCTGTGCGTGTACGTTCCTGATGCCGCCGCGGGAAGGCGAAGCCGTCAAGCCGGTGCTGCCGGACGACATCAACACCTGGCTCCTCCTCCTGTCCGTCGGCACGACCGCAACCGTCGGGCAGATCTTCCTGACGAAAGCGTTCCGCGGCGGGCAAGCTACAAAGGTGTCGGTCGTCGGGCTGTCGCAGGTGGTGATGGTGATGCTGTGGGAGGGGGTGTTCGGCGGGCGGGAGTTCAACGTCTGGCAACTGGTCGGCACGGTGCTGGTGCTCGGCCCGACGGCGTACCTGATGATCCGCGAGCGGAGGAAGAAGGTGGAAGGGACCACGCAGCCCGTCTCCGATCCGTTACTCAGCAACGTGAAAGGAATCCCAGTGACGGTCGTGGGCGATGACACCCCCGCCCACCCCGAAGGGGTGGTTCTCACAGCCCAGGGCGAGCGAGCCGAAGGCGAG
>JANNDF010000302.1:0-2298 GCA_031387445.1 Planctomycetia bacterium | reverse complement strand
CAGATCCAGCAGGACACCGACGGGCCGTACGACACCGCCGTCAGCGTCTACCAGCAGCTTGCCCCGCTGAAGTCCTACGACGGCAAGTACCCGATCCTGGGCAGTTGGATGGTCCACGGCTGGGCGTGCGGCGTCGGCATCCGCGAGGACGACAACCTGGTGACGCAGAACACCAGCCGGTTCGTCCCGCACAAGATGAGTGATTGATTGGTCCCCCTCTCCCCTTGAGGGAGAGGGGTTAGGGGTGAGGGGTCTGTTGACTCTCACCCCCTCACCCCCAGCCCCTCTCGCACAACGGGGAGAGGGGAGCAAAACTATGCTCCGCACCATCGCCTACACGCAACTCGATCCGGACACCAAAGCCTACCTGCGGGCCGTGCGGCAGGCGCACGGCAAGTCCATGCCCGGCGTGTACGACGCGGGCAAAGACTCGCGGGCGGGCATCGCCTTCTTCATCGGTCTGGTGGTGGTGCCGCTGTTCCTGTGGCTGGGGTACAGCACGAATAAGGCGCCGTGGGCGATGGCCCTCATCCAGACGGCCGGAGTCATGCTCGGCGGGTGGCTGATCGTGTACGCCGTCCGCCGCTGGACGGCCGGGACCGACCGCTACGCCGGCAAGTTCGTCTATTTCGACCCCGAGCACGTGTTCGTCGGCAAGGGGGAGGACCTGGACTACGCCCGGTTGGACGAGGAGACGGCCGCGGAACCGGATGGCGAAGCGGCGGTGAAACTCCGCACCGAGGCGGGGGTGTTCAGTGTGCCGGTCCCGTCACGTTCCACCGCCCTGTACGTGGCCGACTACTACGACGCCCTCGGACACCTCCGCCGAGGGGCGGCGGAGGGTTGGTGGGCCAACGTGTCCGGTGCCGAACTCGGGGCCATCGCCCGGTTCATGGTGGTGAACGAGCGAGTACCGATCGACATGAGCGAGGTGACCCTCGAAGTGGACCACCTGCCCGACGAGGTCCGCCCGGCCCGCGGCAAGCCGAGCGGCCTGTTGCGGTATCTGGTCATCCTGCTCGTCGGCGGCGCGGTGTTCGCCGGGTTCACGTTCACCAACAAGCCGCTGCACGACGAGGCCGCATTCGCCGGGGCGAACCAGACCAGCCCGGCCGACCTGCGGCACTACATCTCCGACGAGAACACCGAGGCACACCACGCCGAGGCCAAGCAGAAACTGAAGGACCTGTACGCCGCGAAGCGGAAGGAGTTGGTCGCCCGCCCGACGCCCGAAGCCGACGTGCGCGACGCCTTCCTGACTCTGTTCGACTCGCTCGACGGCCCCGAACCGCCGGCCGTGTCCATTCAGGTGACTGACGCCAGCGGGAACCCCACCGGCACCAGTTGGGCGAACACCCTCCGCACCCGGCTGGCCGACGGCATCGGCACCGAGGCGGGCAAGGAGTACATCCTGTTCGTGGAGCCGCCCAACGAGCCGGGCCGGTGGCCGCTCCTTCAGTTGACGTACACCACCCTGCCGAGCGGACAGTTGACCTGGACGCTCGACCTGCGGGTAAAACCGACTGACGAGAAGCCGTATGCCACCGTCACCCGCCTTGTGGGCGAGGTGAACACCCTGCCGAACGAGGCGGTGTACGCGGACGTGATGAAGAGGATGCTCGGCAACGCCCCCGCCGCCCCACCGGCGTTGCCGCTCGACGACTGGTGAGGACCACGATTCGTTGACCGCCACCGTGCGGCCGAGTATGGTTCGGGTATGGACTACACCCGTGTCATCACCATCGAACCGGACAAGCGAAGTGGTCAGCCGTGCATTCGCGGCCTACGGATGACCGTCCGAGACGTGCTGGAATACCTCGCCGGCGGGATGACCCCTGACGAGATCGTGGCCGATTTCCCCGAGTTGACCACGGACGACATTCGGGCGTGCCTGTCATTCGCGGCGGATCGTGAGCGGCGGTTGTGGGTGTCCTCGGCCGCATGAAACTGCTCTTCGACCAGAACCTGTCTCACCGACTCGTCCAGCTGTTGGCCGCGGAGTACCCCGGCTCGGCCCACGTCCGTGATTTCGCGCTCGAAGTGGCTCCCGACCCGGTCGTGTGGAGCCACGCCGCCACACACGGTTTCGTGCTCGTGTCCAAAGACACCGACTTCCAACAGCGGGCACTGCTCTTCGGGTATCCGCCGAAAGTGGTGTGGATTCGCCTGGGAAATTGTACGACGACCGCTGTCGCCACACTGCTTCGCACCCGCGCGGCTGACGTGCAGGCGTTCGTCGCGGACCCCTCCGCTTCGTTTCTCGTCCTGAAGTGACCGGTCACGCCACGCTCACGCCAA
>JANNDF010000293.1:0-4447 GCA_031387445.1 Planctomycetia bacterium | reverse complement strand
CGGTGCCGCATTCTGTAGCCGGGGTCTGTGACCCCGGTCGGCCCGGCCTCACAGAGGCCGGCTACAGCAGTTCGCCGCTACTTCACGTCCCGCGGTTGCAGCAGGTGGCTCAGCCGCTCGTGAACGTCGTCGGTCTTGGGGATCCGCTTCGGCTCGCGGGCGGTGGCGGTCAGGTGCTTCTCGAGCGCCGCCGTCAGTTCCTTCACCCGCTCGGCCTGTTCGGGCTTCTTCGCCAGGTTCGTCGTCTCGTCCGGGTCGTTCTTCACGTCGAACAGTTGCACCACGCGGCCGGGCAGCGGCTTGCCGGTGTCGTACCCGTCGTCGCGCTGGCGTGCGCCGGTGGTGTAGATCAGCTTCCAGTCGGCCGTCCGCACCATCGCCTCCTCGTTCTCGCTGTATTCGACGAACACCTGATCGCGGTGGAAGTGTGCCTTCCCGGTCATCAGCTTCACCAGCGACTTGCCCTGCACGCCGTCGGGCACCTTCACCCCGCACGCCTCCAACAGCGTCGGCGCGACGTCGATCAACTCGGTGAGCGCGGTCGTGATCGCCGGTTGCACGCCGGGCACTCGCACCAGCAGCGGGACAAGAACGGCCGGCTCGTAGCAGCAGTGTTTTTCAAACCGCCCGTGGTGGCCGAGCATGTACCCGTGATCGCCGGTCAGCACCACGATCGTGTTCTCCTCCAGCCCGGCCTTCTTCAGCGCGTCGAGTACCTTGCCGACGTTTCGATCCAGGAACGCGGCCGACGTGTAATACGCGGCGGTGATGCCCTGCTTCTCACTCTCCGACAGGTCGCGGAAGATGGCGGGGATATGCCAGTCGTCTTCGGCCCCCACCTTCGGCACGCGGAATTTCTTGGGGTCAAACGCCCCGCGGTCTTCCACCGGGAAGTGGAACGGTGAGTGCGGCTCGTAGAAGCTGACCATCATGAAGAACGGCTTGTCGCGCTTCGCGGCCAGCAGCTCGGCCCCCTTCGCCGCGTAGAACGTGCCCGGCATGTCGGCGTCGGTCGCCCCGAATGGCAACGCCTTGGAGTTCAGCCACACCGCGGCCGGGTCTTTGAACGGCTGCCACTTCGGTTGCACCTCCACGCCATCGGGCAATGGTTGCGGCTTGCGGGCGTTCAACTCCTTGCGGTGGTCGGGGGCGTCGATTCGCACGTCGAACCCGTGCTTCAGTTGGCTGTTGAAGTGCATCTTGCCGACGGACAGCGTGTCGTACCCGGCGGCCTTGAACATGGTGGCCAGCGTGGGCGTGTCGTCGGGCAGGGCGGTCTTCAACTGTGTGACGCCGAGCGACCGCGGATACCGGCCGGTGAGGAACGACTGCCGGGAGGCGGTACACACCGGCGAGTTGCAGAACGCCCGGTCGAACCGCACGCCGGACTTGGCGAGGGCGTCGATGTTCGGCGTCTTCGCCTGCTTGTCGCCGTAGCAGCCGAGCGGGTACGCCGCCAGGTCGTCGGCAGAGATCCACAGCACGTTCGGCGGGGCGGCCGTGGCGACCGAAGCGAGGAGCAGCAGGGGGAGGAGGTGTCGCATCGAGTGGTCCTCTGGCGAGGCGAACGGATACCCAGGGCGATGCCCTGGGCTGAGGGAGATCGCCCCTTCGGGGCTGGAACAGAACAAAGCCCCGAAGGGGCGACAGTCAATAGCCCAGGGTGCAAACCCTGGGTCTCGGTACGACGACCTACACTCACTCTTCACGCCCGTTCCCGCCGCACTCTCTTTAATATCGCCCACCGGGGCTGTCGCCCCATTCCCCCTCCCGAGGCACGCCATGAAGTGGCCCCCCCTGGTGATCGCCGCGCTCGCGGTCGCCCTGCCCCTCGTCCCCACGCACGCCGACGACAAGAAGCCGGCCCGCGTGCTGCCCGGCGTGCAAGCCGACGGGTTCGTGCAACTGCCCAACGGGTGGAAGCTGAACCCGGCCGGCAAGAGCGTCGACGTGGGCGACCTGCCGACGAACGTGCAGGTCCACCCGACCGGCCAGTTCGCGGCGGTGCTGCACTGCGGGTACAAGGACCACGAGGTCCACATCCTGGATTTGAACACGAAGGCCCGCAAGATCGTCTGCCGCGTCACGGTGGAGCAGGCGTTCTACGGCCTCGCGTGGAGTCCGGACGGCAAGCAGGTGTACGCCAGCGGGGGCGAGTTCGACATCGTTCACGTGTGGGACTTCGACAAGGGGTTGCTGCACAACCACCGCAAACTCGACGTGGGCAACGTGCCCGGCAGCAAGCGGACCGTGCCGAGCGGGATCGTGCTGGATTCGACCGGCAAGGAGTTGTTCGCCTGCGCCCTGTGGGCCGACGCGGTGGTGCGGGTGCCGCTCGACAACCCGGACAACAAGGTGGTCATCCCGTTGAACGCCGGGGTGTCGCCGAAGAAGGAGGGCGACCAGGGCGCACCGCCCAGCCCGCCGGACGGCCGCAAGGAGCCGACGAAGGAGCAGCCGAAGCCGGCCGACGACGACGGGGCGAAGCCGGCCCCGAACAACTCGTTCCCGTACACCGCCGTGGTGGAACCGGGCGGCAAGCGGCTGTTCGTCAGCCTGTGGGCGAAGGCCGGCGTGGCGGTGATCGACCTGGAGACGAACAAGGTGGCGGGCGTGTGGAAGACGGCCAGCCACCCGACGGAGATGACCATCGACGCCAAGCGGAAGGTGCTGTACGTGTCGTGCGCGAACAGCACGCAGGTGGTGGCGTTCGACCTGGCCACCGGCACGCCGGTGCAGACCATCAACGCCGCCCTGTACCCGGTCGCCCCGAGCGGCAACACGCCGAACAGCCTGAGCCTGACGCCCGACGGCGAGTTGCTGTTCGTGGCGAACGCCGACGCCAATAATCTCGCCGTGTTCAACGTCTCGGACCCGAAGCACGTCAAGCCGCTCGGCTTCATCCCGACCGGCTGGTACCCGACGAGCGTGCGGTTCAACAAGCTGGACAAGACGCTCATCGTGGCCAACGGCAAAGGGGGCGTGAGCAAGGCGAACCCGAGCGGGCCGAACCCCGGCCTGCCGCGGACGGGGGTGAACGAGTACATCGGCTCGCTGTTCAACGGTACCGTCAGCTTCATCCCCATGCCGGACGACGAGCAGATGGCGAAGTTCAGCAAGACGGCCTACGCCTGCTCTCCGCTCGACAAGGAGAACGCACCGCGGGCCGAAGGCATCGAGAAGGACAACCCCATCCCGAAGAAGGTGGGCGACGCCAGCCCGATCAAGCACGTCATCTACATCGTGAAGGAGAACCGCACCTACGACCAGGTGTTCGGCGACATGGCCGCCCGCCCGAAGTACCCGAAGGGGAACGGCGAGCCGAACCTCTGCCTGTTCGGCGAAGAGGTCACGCCGAACCACCACAAGCTGGCCGACGAGTTCGTGCTCCTCGACAACATCTACGTGGACGGCGAGGTGAGCGCCGACGGGCACGAGTGGAGCATGGGCGCGTACGCCACCGACTTCGTCGAGAAGATGTGGCCGTTGAGCTACCGCGGCAGCCCGAAGAAGACGTTCGGCTACCCGGCCGAGGGGGCGATGGATGAAGTCGCCCGGCCGGCCGGCGGCTACCTGTGGGATCGCGCGGCCGAGGCGAAGGTGACGTACCGCAGCTACGGCGAGTGGGTCGAGAACGGGGCAAAGAAGAAGGACGGCACGTTCGAGCCGGGCAAGGCGACGGTGAAGGCGCTCGAAGGGCACTTCGACCCGGACTTCCGCAGCTACGACCTGGACTACACCGACGTGAAGCGGGCCGAGCGGTTCATCAGCGAGCTGAAGCGGTTCGAGACGGCCGGCGAGATGCCGCGGTTGCAGATCGTGCGGCTGCCGAACGACCACACGAGCGGCACGCGGGTGGGCAAGCCGACGCCGCGGGCGCAGGTGGCCGACAACGACCTGGCGCTGGGCATGGTGATCGAAGCGCTGAGCAACAGCAAGTTCTGGAAGGATACGGCGGTGTTCGTCATCGAGGACGACGCGCAGAACGGCCCGGACCACGTGGACGCCCACCGCGTGACGGCACTGGTCATCTCGCCGTACTGCAAGAAGGGCAGCGTGGACAGCACCATGTACAGCACCAGCAGCATGCTCCGGACCATGGAGCTGATCCTCGGGCTGAAGCCGATGAGTCAGTTTGATGCCGCCGCCCGGCCGATGTACCGCAGCTTCACCGCCAAGCCCGACCTGACCGCGTACAAGGCGGAGAAGGCCCGGATTGATGTGAATGAGTTGAACAAGCCGGGGGCGGTCGGGGCGGCGACCAGCGCCAAGCTGAACCTGGAGAAAGAGGACCAGGCCGACGACCTGATCTTCAACGAGATCATCTGGAAGAGCGTGAAGGGGGCGAACAGCCCGATGCCCGCCCCGGTGCGGGCGGCCTTCTTCGTGCCCATCAAGCCGAAGAAGGACAAGAAGGATGACGATGATTGAGACCGATTGGCCCGCA